>MABF01000360.1 GCA_002163025.1 'Osedax' symbiont bacterium Rs2_46_30_T18 | reverse complement strand
CGATAGTGGCATTTTCAACCAGGGCGATTTCCTCGCTCTTACAGTTTATGAGTGTAGCGACACTGTGGTACACCGCATCGATTTGCGCCGATTTCTCATTGGCGGCCTCATAACCGCCAATACTGGCCTCCAAGGTTAAATGCTCTATCTGCGCCTGCAGAACTGTCTTCGGCATCAGTGAAGCGCCGGCATTATTGAAGTGAATCAGGTTTTTATTGGCCACCAGATCAGACTGGTTGCAGTGATTTGTCGCTGTCATTGAAATATTAATCCTCTGTGTGAATGGCTGAATTACAACACACTACAGCTAGTTAAAACAAAGGATAAATGTTATAGCTAAGCTTGAGAAAATGTAAAGAGAGATGATAATGAAATTACCGCCCTTAAACGCATTACACTACTTTTGTATTGCCGCAGAACACTTGAGCTTTTCCAGAGCAGCCGCTGAGCTGAATGTAACTGAAGGTGCAGTTAGCAGACAAATGAAACTGTTGGCGAGTTACTATCAGAAACCGCTGTTCAGAAAAAGTGGTCGCGGGGTCGAACTGACCGATACCGGGCGCTTATTACTCTCGGTTTCACAGTCAGTATTTTCGAATATATCTCAAGTATCGGCGCAAATATTAGCCGACGAATCTGAGATTTCAATCTGCGCCTCCAGCAGCTTCGCAATACGCTGCCTGTTGCCAAACCTGGCAGATTTCGAACGCCGTTACCCTCAATACAGCGTGCAATTACAGGCCAGTACTAATGAGCAGTCGCTGCGCGGAAAAGTGTTTGACGTACAAATTAATTATCATTTAACAACTTCAGGCGTCTCCACAATATCTGAGCAAAAACTGCTGACCGAATGGTTATTACCGGTCTGCTCGCCGGGGTATTTGCCACAACATAAACCTTTTAGTTTAGGGCAATTGTCCGGACAAAAACTATTATTAAATGAGGTGACCGGTCGCGATTGGCGACTTTGGGCAAAGATGCTGGAGCTGCAGCCCCTGCCAATAGACAGTGCCTTAAAATTTGAACAGGACGATGTGGCGATCCAAGCGGCTGTGGCAGGTCACGGTATCGCTCTGGCTAATATCGCTTATGTACAGCGGGAGATGACGCTGGGCTCGTTGGTTGCTGCCACAGTTCAATCGCCAATCGCGGTCGGTGCGCACTATCTACAATTAGACCCACAGCGTGAGAATTGCGCTGCGGTGCAGGCCTTTTGCCTGTGGTTGGCTGAACTGGCCGATGAGTCCGCTAAACAGAGTTGACAAGTATCGATTGTGTGGCTCAGTTTTGTCTTTTCATTTCTCTGTGCAGCTTTGCACATCTATCTATTAATATTGGCCATTTCAGTTCAGTTCTCGAACACATAGAATATTTGTACGAAATCGATGATAGAAAAACGGGAAAATATTTATGAAATTATACAGTGCCTGGTATTGTCCTTTTGCCCAGAGAGCATGGCTGGCTCTGCTGGTTAAAAAAGTATCTTTTGAATATGTTGAAATCGATCCTTATCTGAAAACGAACCGCTGGATGGACATTTCCCGCAACACCGGGCAAGTACCAGTAATTACTGTTCCAGGGCAACATAGTATTGTAGATTCAACACGTATTATAGAATTCTGTGATCAGATTCAACCATCAGAACCCTCATTATTCTCAATTGATGCTTTTATCAACGCGGAGCAAAAATACTGGATTGAACATATCAATAAACGCATCATTCCCTATTTCTACCGTTACCTGAAATTTTCCGACGATAGGGTTGATACTGCAGCTGATAAAAGACGACTAATCAATGGATTACTAGAGTTTGCACAGGCCATTGACCACCGGGGGCCGTTTTTTAACGGTGAACACATTAGCGCAGTGGACATTGCTTTCATCCCATTTGCCTATCGGATTAATTTACTACTGCAGTATTATAGGGACTTTAAGTTACCTGAAGATTCAGTTGTCTGGAGAAAATACAGGCAATGGTATCAAGCTAATATTGCAACCTCATCATTTCTGCAGAGCACTGTTTTGAAGGATAACTATCAACAGCAGTTAATAGATTTTTATCTACCTTATAGTCAAGGTGGAGGGCAACAAGACGTTACCCAGCTGTAACCAATCCGATCAGGGCCGGATTAGTCGCTGCTGTAAGTGGTCGATGACAGAGTATTTTTATTCAAGGTTGTAATTCTTAGCATACCAAACCAATAATTAATTTTTGAAAATGGCCTTGCTAGATAGTGAGCTTAAAATATGTAACTATTTGAAATATAGTAATTTATATATAATTTCTAGCGTGATGGCTGTTTAGCTTCCTATTCATTGAAACTCTTAATATTTGTACTACACTCATTTTATCTAGCAAATTGAGTGTGTGACTATGAATAAAATATTAACTAGTTTCTTCTGGCGTATGACTATCCCCCTGGTTGCATTTTTAGCGGTATTGGGTATAGCCTTACAATTCCTTATTCCCACATTGATTAACAGTAATGGTCAGTCGGAGGCGGTCAGGACCGGAGAAAACATCGCCAATCAATTTAAAATATTGCGCGGTTATTACAATAAAAATGTGATCAAAAAGGCATTGGCCAATGGCTTAGTACCCAGTATCAATCACCAGCAAGGGGACAAAAATATACCTTTGCCTGCCACTATGATCCACGATCTAAGTGCCTTGATGGCAAGTTCAGAAATGTCGATGAACTTATACAGTGGTTTTCCATTTCCGGGACGTACAAATCGCCAGTTAGACGATTTTCAACAGCAGGCCTGGAAGTCGTTAGTTGCAGAGCCCGAGAAAATCTATTCCAAAGTAGAAACCACCTCTGAAGGTACTTTTGCCCGAGTGGCTGTGGCCGATAAACTCGTCGCTGAGTCTTGTGTTAATTGTCATAATTCGCGCCCTGACACTCCTAAAAATGATTGGAAATTAGGCGATGTGCGCGGGGTGTTGGAGATTAGTATCAACCTCGATCGCCAGTATCTGGCGAGTAATAGTTTAGGTTGGCAGGTAGTGGCTATTATCGCAGCCTCTCTGGTGCTGCTGGTATTCTTTTTAGCAATAATCTATCGACACAGAATTCAAAGCCACTTGCAGGAAATTCTTGATTCTACTGCGATTTTGGCCAGTGGTGATTTAACCCATCGACTGCATGTCAGTGGTCATCATGAGGGGGCGAAAATCTCTAAAAGTGTCAATACCTTAACTCACTCCCTAAATGATACGCTGAAAAATGTCCAAGGGGCTTCAGACAGCGTAGTAGAGTCTACTGGATTACTCGCTGAATCAGTGCAACGGGGGGGAATAGGCGCAGAGCAACAAGCGAAAGATACACAAATGATGGCTGTGGCGATAAATCAGGCAATGGCTTCCATCACAGAAGTGGGAATGGATATATTGACCACTAAGAATAAAACGGAGACAGCCTTTCAGGAAGTCAACAATGCCAATAACCAGTTCAGAATCACGAGTGATCATATCAGCGATTTAGCCAGAGAAGTGGAACGGGCCAACCTTATTATCAACAAATTGCAGGGCAACAGTGCCGCCATTGGCAGTGTCATCAGTGTCATTCAAAGTATCTCGGAACAGACCAACTTGTTGGCGCTAAATGCCGCAATAGAGGCTGCGCGGGCAGGTGAGCAGGGGCGCGGATTTGCAGTGGTCGCAGATGAAGTGCGTACTCTGGCGGGGCGTACTCAAGACTCCACCAAAGAGATACAAACTATCATCGATGAAATACAACAGGGGGTTTCAGAGGCGGTTGATGCAATGAGCAACGGATTAAAAGCTGCAGATACTTGTGTGCAGCAGACCCAGCTGAGTACTGATTCCCTGGCGGTGATTGGCAAAGCAATCGAAGTGGTCAGCTCTAACGCGGAATTGATTGCTGCAGCCACTGAACAGCAGGCTAGTGTGATCAATAACATTCAACAAAGTTCACAAAGTATTGCCGAGGCGGCGAAATCCGCTCACATTTGTGCCAGTGAAAACATGTTGCAATGTCAAGATCTAGAATCTCATACCCAGTTGATGAATAAATCATTAGCCAAGTTTAAAATATAGCCAAAGGAGCAGCATAATTAGCTTGGCTATCGATTAAGCCCACGAAGAACTATTACCAGGCCTTACTTATTGAAGAGTAGGGTCTGAGCTAGCATTTAAAAGTTCCAGAGTAAATTCACTACTCTCATTTCTTATTCGTTGTTGGCGGTTGTACACCCCAAATTGTTTTAATATCACGTGACTTACAACTTACAACTTACAACTTACAACTTACAACTTACAACTTACGACTAGAATTTCTACCAGGGAATGATAGATCCATCATAGTCGTAATAGCGGCTGTTCATCTGCGGATAGTTATCGGTGTTGGCACTGTCGACTATTTTGCGCATGCCGGCGACGCTAGTGTCCGTATCTATTGCGCCCTCAGCACCGCCCATGGAGGTCCTGACATGGCCCGGATGCAGTAACAGGCAGTTGATTTTATGTGCGCTGTAATCATGGGCCAAACAGCGAACCGCCATGTTCAGTGCACTTTTTGATGAGCGGTAGGCAAAAGCCTGTTGACCATTTTCTGTCAGAGAACCCATTTTGCTGCTGGTAAAGGCCAGTACTTTGCGCCGGGATGCCTGCAGGTTAGCATGCAATACTTGGGCAATCTTAATCGGCGCTATACTGTTAATAGCAAAGGTCTGTAGCCAGGTCTGCATGTCTAGTTGCTCTAAACTTTGCCCTTTATCTAGATACACTCCGGCGTTGTTCCAGATAACATCGATGGCTGTGCCCTGCAGTTGTTTGCCCAGCTCAGTAATAGAAGCTTCACTGTTGACATCCAATAGCAGTTGCTCTGCGCCACTGGCTACTTCTGCGTTGCTGTTTCTACTGGTGGCTAATACCCGCCAACCGTCGGCCAGGTATGATTGTGATAGTGCTAGTCCTATGCCCCGGTTGGCGCCGGTAATTAAGATTGTCGGCATATTGTTTTCCTGTCGTTATGGAAGTTGTTTTAGTGAATTTGCATGTTCTTTTAAAGCAGTGATTTAAATTAAAATTTGCCCCAGTTTACTCTCTATTAGCATTAATAACTTTCATTCAATCTATTAATTATTTTCATCCCCGGCAAAGCTGGTTTTCTGGTGATAAAGCTATAAGATGAATGCCATAAGGGAGCATGCTCCGCAGTTATCAGGTTTTTACAGAGGGATTTTAAAAGTGTTGGAAATAGCGCAGTTAGATTTAAAGGGGAAGGTAAGTGACAGCGAGTGGCAGTTGCGGGTAGATCTCGCCGCTTGTTACCGGTTAGTGGCGGATCAGGGCTGGGACGATATTATATATACCCATCTGTCGGCGCGACTACAGGGAACAGATGAGTATCTGGTCAACCCTTTTGGACTGGCGTTTGACGAAGTCACTGCTTCAAATTTAGTCAAAGTCGATTTACAGGGGAACATTCTCGATGACACTCCCTATGTCATCAATCCGGCGGGTTTTACTATTCACAGTGCTATACATGAGGCCCGCCCGGACGCTCACTGTGTTATCCATTTACATACAAATGCTACGACTGTTGTTGCCTCGCAAAAGCAGGGATTATTGCCTTATAGCCAGTATTCTATGTTTTCTCTGGCGTCGCTTTCCTATCATGGCTACGAGGGCCTGGCAGTCAATGAAGATGAGAAAAAACGTCTGCAGGATGATATAGCCAATACCAATCATATGCTGTTGGTCAACCATGGTGGCCTGACAGTGGGCGATACAGTCGGAGATGCTTTTATGCGTTTCTTTGACTTACAGCGTGCCTGCGAAATACAAGTGATGTTGCAAGCAACCGGACAAGAGGCCACGCAGATTCCGCAACAGATATTGGACAACATTAAAAAACAGCAAAGCATTGTAAACATAGGCGAGTCGGGCGGCCAAAAAATCTGGCCGGCGATGCTGCGCAAAGCTTACAAATTAGACCCAGGTTTTATGCAATAAGCAGCCCGCATTCGCTGTTTATTCGTTACTCTTTTACCCTTTGGAGAAAAAAATGAAAGTTGTATCAGTAGAAGTCTTTGATATTCACTGTCCTGATCGTCCAGGTTGGAACCCGGTATTTATCCGTGTGCACACCGATGAAGGAATTAATGGTGTCGGTGAGGCCGGATTAGCTTACGACGTAGGGCACAGTGCCGCTGCGCACATGATCAAAGAGATGGCCGAGGCCTTTTTAATTGGCCACGACCCGTTTCAAACTGAAAAACTCTGGTCGCGGATGTTGCGCGAGAGTTTTTGGGGGCTAGGTGGCGGCCCGGTTGTCTACGCGGCAATGAGCGCCATAGACACAGCCCTTTGGGACATCAAAGGCAAAGCACTGAATTTACCGGTCTACCAACTGCTGGGCGGTAAAGTGAACGATTCACTGCGCACTTATGCCTCGCAGTTACAGTTTGACTGGGATGCTGAGTTTAAAGCGCTGTCACAGCCTGAACAATATGCTGAGGCGGCACTAAAGGCCGTTGCACAAGGATACGATGCCGTTAAAGTAGATCCTATTATGTACGACAAGGATGGTAATACTTACTACGACAGAACCAAGATTATTTCCCGCGGTGAGATGAAGCTCTATCGCTCTCGCCTCGCAGCTATCCGCGATGCGGTGGGCGATGAAGTAGACATTATCTTCGAATGCCATTCACTGCCTGGTGCGACTACCGCTATTCAGCTGGGCAAACTGGCCGAAGAGTTCGATTGCATGTACTACGAAGAGCCGGTTAATTACCTGAACCATTCTCTGCACAAAAAGGTGGCCGATAAAGTCAATGTTCCCATCGCCGGTGGAGAGCGACTTTACAATCGCTGGCAGGTGAGACCTTATTTTGAAGACCAAAGCATCGATGTATTGCAACCTGATATCGGCCTCTGTGGTGGTTTTACTGAAACGAAGAAAGTCTGTGACTACGCTGATATCTTCGATATTCGCATTCAGGCACACGTCTGTGGTGGACCTGTTGCAACGGCAGCTTCACTGCATTTAGAGACAGCGATTCCCAACTTCTTGATTCACGAGCACCACACTTACGCTATTAAGGCCTGGAACAGAGAGTTATGTATTCAAGATCCGCAGCCCGTTAATGGTCAGTTTGTGGTCTCTGAAGCTCCGGGAATTGGCATTGAGCTAAATGATGAAATCGTGATGCGCTCGCCGCGAATCGAGATTAAATAGACACAGTCACTTCTCATCTGCCGGGCGGATCCAGTTGTAGCCGCTGCGGCAGTCATTGTTGCTACCCATCCCACTCAATGTCGTGTCCACAGCACTGGCAGTATATCACTGCTTTAGGGTTTCTCTCTTAGGCTTTGTTTTTATTATTTATTCCCAATTAAGCTATTAATGTTTTGTTAGTTGTTGTATTAATTGTTATTAATTTAGTATTTTGGACAGGTAATGCAAACCAGCGAAGCATCTCAGATAATTATATCAACGGCCCAAATGACAAATTTCAGGCAGATAAAAGCGCTGTATCTGGCCAGTGATGAGTACCATTTTCAACAGTCACCGGATGAGTTTAAAAGCCCTGCACAAATGTCTGAACAAAGGGATGAAACTGGCTTTGAGCAACTGCTGGCGGATAAAAACTACCTTGTTCTGAGCGCCACATACCAGCAAAAAATTATCGGTATAGTCGCTGGCAACGTCGGTGATCAGCAATCGTTTATTCTGCGACAGAAAATAGTAGGGCACATTGATGAAGTGGCTGTTGACCCGTCTTATCGGGGTATAGGTTGCGCAAAAAAACTAATCAGTGCGATTGAACAGCAATTTATTGAGCGTGGTGCCCAGGAAATATCACTCAACGTCTACGAATTTAATGCCGATGCCCGGGCTTTGTATCAACAAATGGGTTATCGAGACAAATCATTTAAGCTAGTTAAAGATCTGTAACCTAAGGGGATGTTATGAGTGTTGGAATCGAAGATACTAATCTGCGCGGCAGTTGTCTGTGTGGTGGGGTAGTGTACCAAGTGGCCAGACTCGATCCACAAATGGCTCATTGTCACTGCAAAATGTGCCGTAAGTTTCACGGAGCGGCCTTCGCCACTTATGGCTCGGTAAAGTGTGGGGATTTTTCCTGGCTGCAGGGCGAGCAGTTGTTACAAGAGTTTGTCGCTGACAACCAGAGCACTCGTACTTTTTGTAAAAAATGTGGCAGCAGCTTAACTTTTGCTCCATCCCAGGATAATGGTGAGGAAGTAGAGATTGCACTGGCGACTTTAGACACTGATATAGCCGGGCGACCCAGTGCGCATATTTTCACTGAGTTTAAGGCAAATTGGCATCAAATTACCGATGATTGTTCCAAATTTATGCGCGGACGGGATAGTCAGGTTAATCGCGATTAGACTTCTGTATTGGTCGATGGCCGCCTGTGATAAGCATAAGTGTTGCTTTGGCTGCTGTGGTTTTGCATGCTCTATACTATAATTTTGTAATCAGGCTTCGCAGATGAATTTTTTACCAGAGCGTATCTGTAGTTTCAATGTGTTTGAAGAGTGAAGGGTAAAAATGCAGTATTGTTTTAAAATAATGATGGCCATCGCTTGTCTTCTAAGCTGCAATGCAGTTTACGCAAATGATAGTGTTTCTAATAAAAAAACCAGTTCTGCTAGCTGTGATTTATCATGTTTTCAAAAATCTGGTTTAGTACTGTCGACTTTCAATGCTTATTCATTGAGTTTAACAGTGTCTGAAATTATGCAGCAAGCCTACAAGAAACTGGGTATTGAGGCAAAAGTACGATATTACCCTGGCAATCGCTCGCTGAGATTTTCCAATGAAGGTCACGCTGATGGAGAGCTGTTTCGTATCAAAGGTATGAATAAAGATTACCCCAATTTAATCAGAATACCTGTGCCACTACTTGAGTTAGAAACCATGGCCTACGCCAGGCGCAGCAATATTGAGATAGAGGGTTGGTCGAGTTTATCGCCTTATAAATTGGGGTTTTTAAGGGGATTTAAAAAAGCAGAGCAAAATACTCAAGGTATGCAGACCTTCTCCGCAGAAAGCATGCCAGCACTGTTTGATTTATTGGCCAGGGGACGTCTGGATATAGTGATAGAGTCACGTATTGGTGGTCGCATGTTTGGCGCGCCTAAAATGCAATTTGACATCCGATCTCTGCATCCACCTATCGATAAAATAAAGATTTTTCACTACTTACATAAAGAACATAAACTTCTTATCCCACATATAGTAACAGTGCTAGAGCAAATGAAGGCATCCGGTGAAATTACTCAGATAGTGCAGCAAATGAACAAATAATTATTTCAGCAGAGTATCTTACAATGCGGCCTGTGGTATCTGGCAAGAATAACTAACTAAGCTGCTGGTCGAGTTTTCAAGCCTTCCCTGATAGTTTTGGGATAATTGCTCAAGCTTCCTCTGTAGGCACTGACTCCACGACAAATTTAATTCACTATCGCGGCTCTCGCCGACTATTTCTATGCACAACCGCTGTTGTAGCAAGGTTAAGTTGATCGATAAATCAGTTTGCGGTGCCAGACAGATAGCCTGCTCCAGTAATGTCAGTAGCACTGAACTGAGCCAGTTACCACTGAGGTCAATTGTTTCTGTTAGCTGTGAGTCAATCTGATAATCGATTATCCAGTGTTCCGCCCTTGCCTGAGCAGTGTATTGGCGTAATATATTATCCAGTAGTGTCGCCAGTATTGTCTGCTGTGGCTCAGATGCAGGTGGCACTTCACAAGATTGCAGCAGCAAATTTAACTGCTGTAGCTGCTCGGTTCTGTTGTTGAGGGTTGCGACTAAATCTGCCAGCATAGGTTTGTGCTGAAACTGAAGTAACCTTTGGCTGTCGGCGACTATAGGTTGAATTTTTTGCGCAAAATAATCTGACACTTGGCTTAATAGCGCAGGGGTTGCTGCTGAGTCGGCAGGGGGCTGATTAGGTTCAGCTTTTGCTTCACATCGCTGTTGCTGCGATTGGTTTTTAACGCTCTGTATATCCCGAAATGAACGCAGGGCGACCACTACTGAAGTGATCAGCCGGGAAGCGGACAGTTCAGCTTTGCCTAGATAGTCATTAATATCGTATTGAATAATCACTTCGGCCTCAGGCGCGAAGCCTGGATGGCCGGTACGCAATATGATACGCAGATCATGGTTGTTTAGCTGCTGCCTGATAAAGTTGACCAGATCTAAACCTTCACTATCTGTTTCCATCACCACATCTAAAATAGCCACCGCTATATCGGTTTGCTCAACTAGCACTGCTCTGGCTTGCGCCCCGCTGAGCGCGTTAATAAGTTCAATCGGGCGGTTCTCGAACTGATATCCGCGAAATACCATGCGGGTGATGCTGTGAATCCCCTCATCGTCATCGACTACTAGTACTTTCCAGGGTGCGGTTGTGCTCATAGTTACCTGTTTAATTATCATTATTAGTTAGGATGGATAAGCATAAAACAACCATGCTCGCCAAGGGCTAAATTACTCAGCTACTTTGTGGTTTTCTGCCAACAATCATCATACTTGTTTTGTGACCTTTAGGTTATCTAATGCTAGCCAGTGACGCTCTAAATCCCGTTGTTTTTCTTTGCAGAGGGCGCTTAGCCCTATGTGGTGCTCTTTTAACAACTGCGCATAATAGCGATAGCAGAGTATCTGGTGTTGCAAGTGCCCCTGTTTCTCCACAGATAGCAGCGCAATTTCAAATTGTGCCATGGCCTGAGCCAGAGGCCTTACTTGAGCATAGTAAACTGCTTTTGCTATCTGATATTGCGGATCGAAATTAATCGGACAGAGTTTCGCCCAAATTTGTAGTCGGGTCAAATACCCCTCTAATTGCGAGAGCTGTAGTGGATCTGGAGTTTTCTCTGGCAGGCAATAGATACGCATTAATGTACAGATGAAAACCGCTTCAGTCACTATGTAATGACTTGGGATATCGGTTTCAATCTTGGCGTCCCAGCTTTGTAGCTGTGGCCAGTGGCTATGATCAAAAGTGTAGAAGGCGCTGTATAAGTCAGCAAAGCCCTGGTTGCTGGTGCAATAGCTTAAGGCTTGTCGGCTGTTGTTGGTTGATCGCTGTAATAACGAGGTGCAGATACTGATAATTGAGCGCAGTTCAGTGCTGCTTGGCTGCTCGCTA
>MABF01000113.1:11189-11392 GCA_002163025.1 'Osedax' symbiont bacterium Rs2_46_30_T18 | reverse complement strand
AATACTTACCGCTGTCGCTAACGTTTGATCACCGGGCGGTGACCGGCGCCGAGGCCGCCAGGTTTATGCAGGTATTGATTGCAGACTTGAGTCGTGAGACTTGAGACTTGAGGTGTGAGGTGTGAGGTGTGAGGTGTGAGGTGTGAGGTGTGCAAATGCTAGAATCCAAAGATGTCTCGAACAACAGTTTCTGAATTATCAAA
>MABF01000113.1:0-11162 GCA_002163025.1 'Osedax' symbiont bacterium Rs2_46_30_T18 | reverse complement strand
GTTTCTGAATTATCAAATCGGCCTGGCACTGGCTGGCCATAACCATAGGCTATGACCAGCGAATGTTAGCGGTATTTTAGACTATCCCTGAGCCGCTGCGACTCGCGTCGACTGGACGCTGCTTGGCGCAAGCAGCCCGATAACCACTTTCGCGATAGGTAGCAATAGGGTCTATCGCCCCGCCACTGCGCAATCTGGCCATTTGCAAAATGGGCTCCACATCTAAATTGTAGGCACTTTTTAAGGTTGCCTGGGCCATCATTGCATCGTTGCCATCTTGATAGCCACTCAAGTTCCGGCGATTCACCAGTAGCGCTTTAACATAAGCGCGCTGCACTTCTGCGGCCGAATAAATCAAACTTTCGATCGGATCTGTAACATTGTGCGACTGATCTAACATGTAAAAAGGCGCAAATTCTGGCGCGTTGTTTTTAATGTCCACTAACTCATTAAACACTAAGAACAACTGGTAGGGGTTGATGGACCCTGAATCCAAGTCATCGTCGCCGTATTTACTGTCATTGAAATGAAAACCGCCAAGTTTACCAAACTGTGCCAGTCTTGAGACGATCATCTCGATGTTGACGTTCGGCGCGTGATGCCCCAAATCTACTAGGCACTTACAGCGCTCTCCGGTTTCTGTGGCTGCCAGGTAGCTACTGCCCCAATCTTGGATTACTGTTGAATAGAATGCGGGCTCAAATATTTTGTGCTCTAGCAGCATGCTCCAGTCATCCGGCAGCGCCGCATAAATGTCTTTGGCACAATCTAAATAGCGGCCAAACGCCTTGGAAAAATGCTGTTGCCCCGGGAAGTTTGATCCGTCCCCTACCCACACTGTCAATGCTTTAGAACCGAGCTTTTTACCCAGCTCAATCACCTCAATGTTATGCGCCACTGCCTGCTCACGCATCGCGCTCTGACTGTGAGCCATACTGCCATACTTGTAAGAATGAGCTTGCCCTTGCTGGTCTTGAAAGGTATTGGAATTCATAGCATCAAAACTCAAGCCTAATGCCTGTGTATATTGCAGTAATTCACTGGCATCTGTGGGGGTATCCCATGGGATGTGCAGCGAGACACTGGGCGTCGCTCTACCGAGCTGTTGAACGATCGAACAATCGGCCACTTTTTCATAGACGTTGCGCGGTTCGCCCAATCCCGGGAAACGGGCGAATCGGGTACCACCAGTGCCTAGCCCCCATGAAGGTAAGGCAACGGCAAACTCGCTCGCCCGGGCTGTCAGCTGTTCAATATCACAATCGTCACGCGCTAACTTTTCGCCCAGAGCCTGATAATCACTCTCAAGTGCCGCTAACTGACCGGCATTGCTTTCGTTGATTGTTTGCAGGTCAATTGTCTGTGTCTTTATTGTTGTCATTATAATTACTCTCAGATTATCTGGTGAAAGAAGGCGCGTGCCCTGCATCCACATTTAGTACATTGCCTGTAGATTTCGAAGACAAGTCGGCGACAAAGAAATACACCCCCTCTGCGATATCTTGCGGAAACACATTGCGCTTTAACAAGCTGCGCTGACGGTAGTGCTCCTCTAAATCATCGGTGGACATGTTATAGGCACTGGCGCGCTCTTCTTTCCACTTACCACTCCAGATTTTAGAGCCGCGCAATACCGCATCTGGATTAACCACATTAGCGCGAATCCCATGGACTGCTCCCTCCAGTGCAACACAGCGTGCCAACTGGATCTCGGCGGCCTTTGCCGTGCAGTAAGCGGAGGCATTTGCAGAGGCCACTAAACCATTTTTACTGGCGACAAAGACGATAGACCCACCCATATTCTGCACTTTCATCATAGTGTAAGCCGAGCGTGAAACCAGAAAATAACCGGTAGATAATATACTTTGGTTGAAATTCCAGTCCGCTAAAGTGGTTTCATCCAAGGGTGCCGAGGAGGCAATACCGGCGTTGGAGACTAAAATATCCAGCCCACCGAAACTCAGTGCTGCAAAGTCAAAGGCCTGCTGCACTTGCAACTCATCGGTGACGTCCATGACTATGGCACTTACCACATCGGGGCCATAGATTTTGCTAAAGTGCTGCACACTGTCTTGCAGTCCTTGCTTATCTATATCGGTCAACAGCACGCAGGCACCTTCACCGAGTAATTTATCGGCCGTTGCCCGGCCTATTCCACCGGCACCTCCGGTAATCAAGGCGATGCGTCCCGCCAGGCTCTTAGGCTTTGGCATGCGCTGTAACTTGGCCTCTTCCAACAACCAGTACTCTATATTAAAGGCCTCTTGCTCAGGCAGTCCGCAGTACTGATCCACGGCGTTAGCATCGCGCATCACGTTGATCGCATTGAGATAGAATTCCCCGGCAATACGCGCGGTGGCCTTGTCTTTGGCGAACGTTAACATACCGACTCCGGGAATTAAATATACCACCGGGTTGGCATCGCGAATCGGCGGGCTGTCAGCTTGCTTACAGCGGGCGTAGTAAGCGCCATAGTCGGCACGATAGTCACTCAAATTTTGTTCAAGACTCTCAATCACTTGCGCTAAATTATCCTGTTGAGGATTATAATTAAGCACTATAGGTTTAATTTTTGTACGTAAGAAGTGATCCGGGCAAGAAGTTCCCAATACCGCTAACTGATCCAACTGCTGGCTATTAACAAACTCAAGGACCTGAGCTGCATCGTTGAAGTGACCAATTTGGCGTTGTACTTCGCTGCTTTTACCGCGAATCAGCGGCATTAATTGCACGGCGACCTCACGGCGCTTTTCAGTGCTCAGCGATGTGACACGGGCTCCACCAAATGCCGCCTTACCCTGTATTTCACTGTCCAGCCAAGCCTGTGCTTTATTTATGATAGCAACAGAGAGCTCATAACAGCTCTTGGCGTCGTCTGCCCAGGTAAACAAACCGTGTGCCTCCAGTACCACCCCTTTTAACTGCGGATTTTTGCTGGCGATTTCTGAAAGTTCCAGCCCCAGCTGGAAACCGGGTTTGCGCCAGGCCAGCCAGCCTATTTCAGCGCCAAACACTTGCTCGGTGATTGCTCGCGAGTTTTTACAGGCGGCTATTGCGATCACCGCATCCGGGTGCAAGTGATCCACATGGCGATAGGGTACATAAGCGTGCAGTGGAGTATCTATACTGGCGGCTCGGGTATTCAGGTTAAAGGTGCAGTGAGGTAAATAAGCGACCATCTCATCTTCAAAGTCATCACCGCGATACAGCTCTTTAAGCTGCTCGAGTTTGTTTAAATACAAGGTCGAGAATCCGTCCAGATTCATACTGCCTATATCGCCCCCAGATCCCTTTACCCAGAGCACTTCAACCGACTCATTAGTAATAGGATCATTACTCAGCACTTTAGCCGAAGTATTACCACCACCATAGTTGGTCACTTTAGGGTCAGAACCTAACAGGTTTGATCGATACACAAGCAGCTCGGGTTCGCTCATGCTCGCCGCTTTTTTGTCATCCCACACTGGGATAATTTGTTGGTTAATTATAGGATCCGACATTAATGCAACCTCGTTGAATAATCATTATTAAAAAACAGTTATAGCGAGTTACAGTGCATTGGGTTTCTACTTAATACATTCATATACTGTCAATAGCCACTGGATTTGTAACTCTCGCCCACTTTGAGTGATTGAATCAACGACTTGCTGTTGCTTTTAACTCTATTGGCAATTGTAGATAAAAAAGAAAAACTATAAAATCTACGACAAAGAAGCAAAACCAGTCAATTTAAATCAAAATCACTCAAATTCAATCATTAAAATGTACATTAACACGCACAATCAGTCAACTTCATTCAAATTATTTCACAAAATGCTTGATAATGATTTTTTATTCAGTCATATTTGATCAAAGGAGAAGTTATGCACGAACGTGAACGACATAGAATCATTCTGGCAGAGACCACAGCTAAACCGGTAGTGACTATAAGTTACCTGGTTGAGCTACTGGATGCCTCAGAGGCAACTATTCGCCGGGATGTGAATTTTTTACACGCTGAGGACAAACTCAGGAAAGTGCGCGGTGGCGCAGAATCGTTGCACCCCCCCACCTCAACCGGGTTGGCGGGGCGACCCTTTGCGATCAGTCAATCGATTAATGCTAAAGCAAAAAAAGGCATAGCCTTAGCGGCTGCGGCGCTTTGTAAAGAAGGCGAATCAATCATCATCGGCGGCGGCTCCACAGCCTTTATGATGGCTGAGCATATTAAGCATTTGCAGTTAGACGTGATGACTAACTCTTTTATGATTGCCGACTTCCTATTAAAAGAAGGCAAATGCAGCGTCACAGTACCCAGCGGTAAGATTTACCGTGAACAAAATCTAATTTTAAGCCCCTACCCGGACGATGGCACCAGCCGGTTTTACGCCAGCAAAATGTTTTTTGGGGCACAGGGGATTGGCAGCTTAGGGGTGATGGAAACAGATCCGCAAATAGTGCAGGGAACGACACGTTTGCTAGGACAAGCAGAACAACGAATTTTACTGGTAGATAGCAGTAAGTTCACATTGAGCAGCAGCATGATCACTTGCTCGCTGAACGAGTTAGACACTGTGGTCACCGACCAAAGTGTCAGTAACAAAAGTATCAAAATGATAGAAGCTTCAGGTTGTCGGCTCATTATTGCAGGAGAGTCGTCGACTTAAAATCCGATAGCGTCTAAGCGCGATCAAAACAATAAATAGAACGGAGACGGACCATGACTTTTAAGAAAGTATTAGCAACCACCGCTGTTGCACTCGCCATGATGTCGAGCACTGTCAGCGCAGATGAAATAAAAATTGGCCTGGTAGTAAAAGCACTGGGCATAGGTTTTTTTGAAGCAGCTAATGAGGGTGCTCAAGAGGCGGCCAAAGAATTAGGCAATGTAAAAGTCATATACACAGGGCCTACCAGCACCACTGCCGAGGGGCAAATTGAAGTTATCAGTGCGCTTATCGCGCAAAAGGTAGATGCTATAGCTGTCTCTGCCAATGACACTGATGCTTTAGTGCCTATTCTAAAAAAAGCGCAACAGCGTGGTATTAAAGTTATTTCCTGGGATTCGGGTGTATCGGCAGCGGGCCGTAAAATGCACTTAAACCCATCTAGCAACCAGCTGATAGGCGAGATGAATATTAAATTGGCCGCGGACGCTCTCAAAGCTGCCAGCATTGCCTCTGGCGATGTCGCTATCCTCAGTGCCACACCTACCTCTACTAACCAGAACATCTGGATTGATGAGATGAAAAAGGTACTGCCTAATTACAGCAATTTGAATCTAGTAGCGACTGTTTACGGCGATGATTTGGCCGATAAGAGCTACCGCGAAACTTTGGCGCTATTAAAAACTTACCCTAATCTTAAGGCAATTATTGCCCCTACTACTGTGGGTATTTTAGCAGCGGCGCAAGCGGTTAAAGACCAGGGACAAATAGGTAAAGTCTTTGTCACAGGTTTAGGCCTTCCCTCTGAACTAGCAGGTCACGTTGACTCGGGCGCGGTACATTCTTTCGCAATTTGGAACCCAATAGATTTGGGATACGCAGCAACTATGATCTCTTACAACTTAGTTAAAGGTAATAGCAGTGACAGTGAAATCGGTATGGGCCGTCTGGGTGCTGCGACATTAGATGATAATGGTGAAGCCGCGATGAGCGAACCTTTTATCTATAACGCTTCAAATGTACACAAGTTTGCTGATATATTCTAAGCACTAGCGCTGTCTTTGTCTGCAAAAAGCGACAGGACAGCGCCTTGATGGTACAAGAACAATACTTATGTAAAAAAACAACTATAAGAAAAAACACTATGCCTCAAGTCGCACCTTTTTATTCCCTGCGCGGAATAAGCAAAGCATTTCCCGGTGTCAAAGCCTTAGACGAAGTGCAGCTGGATCTCTACCCCGGCGAAGTGATGGCCCTGATCGGTGAAAATGGAGCCGGAAAATCGACCTTGGTTAAAACCATGACCGGTATATACCAACCCGACTCAGGAGAACTCAGTCTTCAGGGACTCCCTGTATCGCTGCCCACTCCCGATGCTGCCAGAAGCCTAGGCATCACCGCTATTCACCAAGAGACAGTGTTATTTGATGAGCTGAGTGTCACCGAAAACATTTTCACTGGCCACTATCTGACACGTGGCCTATTAAAAACTCTGGATTGGAAAGAAATGCGCCGTCAGGCACTGCAAATTTTATCTGATATAGAGGCACCTATCGATCCAGATATATTGCTTAAGCATTTAAGTATAGGTCAGCGGCACATGGTCGCTATCGCCAGGGCGCTGTCCTTTGACGCCAAAGTGGTCATTTTAGATGAGCCTACCGCCGCGCTTTCGATACACGAAACACAAGAGCTGTACAAAATTGTTGAAAAGCTGAAAAAATCAGGCTGTGCGATTATGTTTATCAGCCATAAATTTGATGAAATTTTTGCCATTGCCGATCGCTACACCGTGTTCCGCGATGGCTGCTTTGTCGGTCAGGGAAATATTGATCAAGTAGACCAGGCACAATTGGTAACTCTGATGGTGGGCAGAACCGTTGATCAGGTCTACCCTAAACTTGATCTCCCGCTAGGGGAAACCGTCCTAAAGACCCAGAATTTTTCCCACCCCACTGAATTTAACGATATCAACTTTGAGCTGCGCAGTGGCGAGATTCTCGGCTTTTACGGCCTGGTTGGCGCCGGGCGAACTGAGCTTATGCAGGCTATATACGGTGTCTCAGAGAACATCAGCGGCACCTTAGAATTACAGGGCCGACCCTTGTCTATTCACTCACCAGCGGATGCAATTAAGGCCGGTATCGTCTATGTCCCAGAAGAGCGCCAGAGCCAGGGCGTGGTACTAGATTTACCTATTTATCAGAATATCGGCTTGCCACAACTCGATCAGATCAATAAAAACGGTCTGCTCAATCAGCCTAGCGAATACGCGCTGGCCGACACTTATGCCCGTCGCCTACAGGTAAAAGCACCCGACTGGCACGAAGATGTCGGCAATTTATCCGGTGGTAACCAGCAAAAAGTTGTTATCGCCAAATGGTTGGCGACAAAACCTAAAGTGATTATTTTGGATGAGCCGACTAAGGGCATTGATATTGGCTCTAAAGCGGCGGTGCACAGTTTTATGTCTGAATTAGTCGAACAGGGGCTGGCAGTCATAATGATCTCTTCCGAGCTTCCTGAAGTGATGGGCATGTCCGATCGCATCATTGTGATGAGCGAGGGACTGCAAGTAGCCCAGTGGCATAGAGCAGATTTTAATGCAGAAAAAATTGTCAGTGCGGCCAGTGGAGGTCTGAATGAAAAAACTATTCACTAGTCGTGAAGCACTGCTTTGCATGTTGATCTTAGCCATGCTGTTATCGGTGGGCTCTGTCGCCAAAGACTTCTTGAGCTTGAGCAACCTACTCTCAGCTTATAACGATACATCTATCCTGATCATCTTAGCGCTGGGGCAGATGCTGGTGATTATCACCCGCTGTATCGACTTATCAGTGGCAGCTAACTTAGCCTTAACCGGCATGATAGTGGCTATGATTAACAGTAGCTTCCCGGATTTCCCAGTATCTTTGCTGGTGTTATTTGGCATGCTCTTAGGCCTGTCGATGGGCATGATTAACGGATTGCTAGTATGGAAACTACAGATACCGGCCATCGTGGTCACACTGGGCACTATGAGCATTTACCGGGGTATTATCTTCCTGTTGAGTGAAGGTGCCTGGGTCAATGCACACGAAATGTCCCAAACCTTTATGCATATTCCTCGCAGCTTACATTTAGGGGTGGCACTGCTCTCCTGGCTATCGATTATAGTCGTAGTGATTTTTTACTATTTCTGTCGCAGCAGTCGTACAGGTCGGGAAATTTACGCTGCCGGCAATAGCCCCACTGCAGCTTTTTACACAGGCATTGATGTGGGCCGCAGCCAATTTATCGCTTTTTCAATTTCAGGATTGCTGGCGGGACTCTGTGGTTACTTGTGGGTCTCTCGTTATGCAGTCGCCTATGTGGATGTCGCAGCGGGCTTTGAGTTGCAGGTAATATCCGCCTGTGTGATAGGTGGTATCAGTATCATGGGAGGCAGGGGAACAGTGGTCGGCTGCGTACTTGGGGCACTGTTTATCGGGGTGATTAATAACGCACTGCCGGTGATTGGCGTCTCCCCTTTCTGGCAGATGGCGATCTCCGGATCTGTGATTGTCCTGGCCGTTATCGCCAGCTCCAAAGCCGAGAAAAAATCCGGGCGCATTATCTTAAAAAGCGCCGCAATTGTGCCATCGCGTTAACAGTGGAAGCAGCTTCATGGAAAAAGTAACAGAGCAAAAATGGCAATTGCCAAAGGACTGGTTCAAGGCAAAAAAACTGCCCTGGGAGTTCTTTTTAATATTGATTACAGTGTTGGTCTTTACCTTGTGTAGTTTCGCATCACCGTACTTTTTAGACGTTTGGAATTTATCAGATGCCACCTTCAACTTTGTCGAAAAAGCCATAGTAGCACTACCCCTGGCCATGTTGATCATCTGTCGAGACATCGACCTTTCAATCGCCTCAATCATCGCACTGGCTTCAGTGGCAATGGGCTTCGCTGCCCAATACGGCCTGGGCTTGGAGCTGATCGTGATTGTCGGCATCAGTGTCGGGGTACTCTGCGGTTTGTTCAACGGCTGGGTTGTGACCCATTTCGGGATTCCGGCAATCGTTGTCACTATCGGCACTATGAGCTTGTTTCGCGGCATCAGCTATATACTGCTGGGTGATCAAGTACTTAAAGATTACCCAGATGGCTTTGAATACTTTGGCCAAGGGTATCTCTACTGGGTGTTTAGCTTTGAGTTTGGACTGTTTCTATTAGCCGCAGTGTTTTTCTACGTGCTGCTGCATAAAACCAATTTTGGCCGTCGCTGCTATGCGATAGGCAACAACCCAACCGCGGCTTTTTACTCGGGTATCAATGTTAAACGCCATCGGATGATGCTGTTTGTGATAGTCGGCGCATTGGCGGGGGTCGCTGCAGTGTTACTTACCTCGCGCTTAGGCAGCACCAGACCAACCATCGCTCTTGGTTGGGAGCTTAGTATCATCACCATGGTGGTCTTGGGCGGAGTCAACATCATGGGGGGCGGCGGGACTATACCCGGGGTCTTCATCGCGGTATTTTTGATGGGCATAGTGACTTTTGGTTTAGGTTTACTGAATGTCCCGGGGATAGTGATGTCGATTATCATCGGCGGCATGTTAATTTCTGTGATTGCCACCCCGGTACTGATCAAAAAATTTAGCCGCAGGGGCACTTAGTCATGCGCTACGCTTTTGTCATGCAATTATTGGCAGGCTGTGAAGAGCAGTATCTGCAGCGCCACCAGCAGATCTGGCCGGAGTTGGCGAAATTGTTGAAGAGTTACTCAATCGCTAATTACCAAATCTATTTACAGCCCCATAGCTTGCAACTATTTGCCTCGTTTGAGGCGCCAGCTGACTTTGATCAAGCGGGGCTTAAGCAGGAGCCGTTAATGCAAAAATGGTGGGCCAGCATGGCACCCTATATGGACACTCAAGTGGCCAGTGATGAACCGCAGAGCATCGAACTCGATGAGATGTTTTTCCTAAATTAGTCTCGCCCTATATAACCAAACAAGACCAAAAATAATGAACAAAACCAATGTCATCATCGTCTTAGACATAGGCAAAACCAATCTTAAAATTTGCGCTTTAGCGTTGAGCGATGCACGACAGCTAGCAGTGTTGAAGCGGTCGAATTGTGTATTGCAACAAGCACCCTATCCACAGTTGGATATCGAAGGGATTTGGCAATGGTACTGTGAAAAGCTTAAGGACTTAGCACAGCGCTTTGTCATCAAAAAACTCGCTTTCACCACTCACGGAGCTACCGCCGTCTGCTTAAGCGGTACTGAGATAGCTTTGCAAGTGCTGGATTACGAGTCAGACTTATGCAGCGGTGCCGATCGTGAATACAATCGTCACCGCCCTTCTTATGAGCAGAGCTTAAGTCCTGCACTAGGTGCTGGACTTAATCTTGGCAGACAATTGTATTGGCAACAACAGCAGTTCAGCGATCAATTTTCCACTGTGGATTGCATATTATTGTATCCACAGTACTGGGGCTGGCGCATGAGCGGCACTAAGGCCAGCGAAGTGACCTCTTTGGGCTGTCACACAGATTTGTGGGATCCACAGCAAAACAATTTTTCATCACTGGTCGATAATATGGGTTGGCGAGAGCTCTTCCCGCCGCCACTGCCCACTGGACAGTCACTAGGCCCGGTTCTTCCTGCATTGGCTGCGCAACTAGGATTAAGCCCTGACTGCCAGGTGATCAACGGTATTCACGATAGCAACGCCTCCCTGGTTCCCTATATAAAACATGCGCAGCCTCCCTGCACTGTTATATCTACAGGCACTTGGGTGGTCATAGCTGCAATAGGTTCACCTTTAGATACTCTGCAAGAACAGCGAGATATGCTGGCAAACGTCAGCGCCTTTGGCGATGCCATCCCCTGCATCAGGTTTATGGGTGGCCGAGAGTGGCAAATACTCTCTACTGAGCAATCGGCCAGTCTTGAAGACCTCAATGCTATTATGCAATCAGGCGTCCAGGCACTGCCCTGTTTTAGCGAGCAAGGCGGGCCATTCAACTCACTTAAAGGCGAATTCATCGGACCGATAGAGCAGCTAAATGATAGTCAGAAAAGTGCACTGGCATCACTCTACTGTGCTTTTGTCACTCATTACTGTCTTGATTTAGTACAAGGCGAGCAGCGCGGCAATATTTATGTTGAGGGTAGTTTTGCAGGAAATAGCCTTTACCTGAGCCTATTAGCGCAACTCAATCCATTACAAAGAGTACTGGCGAGCGAGGACAGCACTGGCACTACACTTGGCACTGCCCTGTCCGTGAGTGATTGCGCATGGGAAGTGAAATTGCCCAACAAAGCAATGCCTGTTATGCAGTTAGAGACTGATCCAGTTGAGTATTATAATATTTGGCTGGGTTTAGTGTCGGCATGCAGGGATTAAGTTGGAAGTTGGAAGTTGGAAGTTGGAAGTTGGAAGTTGGAAGTTGGAAGTTGGAAGTTGGAAGTTGGAAGGATTAGTTCAGGTCATAAAAAAACCCGCTGATGCGGGTTTTCTTCTAGCCTATAGCTATTATATGTC
>MABF01000054.1 GCA_002163025.1 'Osedax' symbiont bacterium Rs2_46_30_T18 | reverse complement strand
GCACATACACGTGTAAGTGCAGCTGTTAAAGTTGTTTTGCCGTGGTCAACGTGGCCAATAGTACCAACGTTAACGTGAGGCAGGTTACGTTCAAATGCTTGCTTAGCCATTGCTCTATCTCAACTGTTAGTTTGTATCACATACAACAAAGGGCAGACATATTACTACATCTACCCTCACATTATTTCTGGAGCTCATGGGCGGAATTGAACCGCCGACCTCACCCTTACCAAGGGTGTGCTCTACCCCTGAGCTACATGAGCGAAATCTCTCTTTATCAAGCAACAAGGACTAGCAACACTTGAGCTTAATTGGAGCGGGTAGTGGGAATCGAACCCACCTCATCAGCTTGGAAGGCTGAGGTAATAGCCACTATACCATACCCGCATATTGTAAATTAAATGGTGGTGGGAGGTGGATTCGAACCACCGAAGCTTTCGCGTCAGATTTACAGTCTGATCCCTTTGGCCACTCGGGAACCCCACCAGCAATTTAATTTCACTTCGTCGATGGTGCCGACACCAAGAGTCGAACTCGGGACCTACTGATTACAAGTCAGTTGCTCTACCAACTGAGCTATGTCGGCACTGCGTCGAAGTGGCGCACATAGTACCATCGCCTTTCTTGGATGCAAGCCTTTTATAGCAATTAATAGGCTTTTTCTTTTATTTTATTTGTTTTTTATAAAGTCTGCCTATTAATACAACAGCTATTGACCTCTCGTGCCCTGGCAGCGCTTTAAGTAGCACTTAGTATCAGTGTTTTGTAAGCTGTTCTGGCGGCACTTCCTCAGCCAACATTATCGGTGCCACATCGGCATACAATTGCACTCCGGCAATCTCAAAGCTGAACATGCCATTACTCGCATCAAATTGAACTCCATACCAAGCAAAAATCAACACATTTAATAGCAGGCAGTACGCCGACAGCCATTTAATAGACATCAATTTTCCTCCATCAAACAGCAAAACCCGTAAATACACACTGAGCCGTTATGCATTATATATATTTAAAGCCATCCATTAGCAAATCCGGTACATACCTGATATTAGCCGCTTCACTGTAGCCGAGCAGATATTTGGCACCTCCCCCGGTCAGTAACAACAATCCACCTTGTTGCTGCATTTGCCGCTGCAATTTTTCTAACAGCGCCACAGCCAGCATCAAACTACCATTGGCTACATTAGCTCCAGTATCTAATCCCGGCTCAAGACCGAGCTGTTCGGCACTGCAATAAACTTGAGCGGTATTGACCAACAGAGAGTGCTGCATCATCTCTATACCTGGCATTATATAGCCACCGCGATGCACTGCTGAGGCAGATAACAACTCTACATTAATCGCTGTCCCGCAGTCTAAAATACAAATCTCTGTATTGGGGTACAAATGCTTAGCCGCAACCGTTGCCAACCAGCGATCTGCGCCCATTTTACTGGGATCTACATAACTGTTTAGCACCCCTGCGCAACTTTCCTGTACCGAAAAAAATTCTGCTACCAACCCCCACAGCAGCTCAATGCGCCCCGCGAAAAGCCGGTCAACTTGCGTGCCAGCAACCGAGCAAATACTGACCTTGGTTATTTTTAGCTGCGCTGCTGCACTAAACAATTCATTCACATTTAAAGACTTGAGCGCAACTTTATCTGACAATAGAGTATGTTCAGCAGCCCTTACTCGCCATTTAGCAAAGCTGTTGCCTATGTCAATTTCCAGCACTTGTGTCTCATTCATTTGCAATATCACAGCTTTCTCACACTGATTTCTCCGCCGTGATAAGCCTCCACCTTTGAATTTCGCTCTAACAGCAGCGCCCCCTGGGTGTTTACACCGCGACAGATACCCTCTATCTCATTTTTGCCGTTGATCAATTTCACATAGCTATCCTGAAACGCGTGCATTTTTTGCCAGTCATCAATAAACCCAGAAAATCCGGACTTGGCAAAAAGCGTCAGGTTTTCCAGCAACTTACTGATAACCGCTGCCAGGAGTTTATTTCTGTCTATGTCTCTGTCAGCTATACTGGCCAAGTCTACCCATGGCTGGGTAATGTCTTTTGCATGCTGTGACTCTTGGCTCATTCGCACGTTGATGCCTACACCTATCACTACAGATACATCTCCGGAGGCATCTCCTTGCATTTCCAATAATATCCCTGCCAGTTTACGATTCTGATAGAGAAGGTCATTCGGCCATTTCAGTTCGACGCCGTTAATCCCCTGCTGAATTAGCGCCTGCGCTATGGACAAACCCACAACCAGACTTAAGCCCTCAAGGGCAGCTGCTCCACCAGAAAAACGCCACATCAACGAAAAGTACAAATTTGATGCCAGCGGCCCAAGCCATGTCCTGCCGCGCCGACCTCTACCATTGTGCTGGTACTCAGTTAAATATAGAGCGCCATGTTTATATTCCTGGATATTGCGCAGCGCCATCAGGTTGGTTGAATCTGTAAAGGTTTGCAGCTCTATGTGGGCTAAAGATTGCTGCACTACAGGACTGCTATCGCCAAGCAGTTTGTCTACATCCAGCAAATCTAGACCTTTGGGGATTCGATAACCCCGACCGCGGACACTGTAAACTTCAACGCCAAATTCTTGCAGTTCTTTCATTTGCTTCCAGATCGCACTGCGACTTAAACTCAAATACTGCCCCAAGTCGGTACCAGAGTGAAACTTACCGTCAGCCAGTATCTTTAATAACGCTAGCTCAACCATCAGCAGATCTTATCGTAGACAACAAAACTATAAGGGTAGGGATTGCTATCGTCGCTTGCATAATCCTGTCGCGCCCGCTCGGTAAACAGACTGTAATCCAGCGCTGGGAAAAACGCATCTCCTTCAATCTCTGCATCTACCTCTGTGATATACAGTGTGTCAGCCATAGATAGCGCCTGCTGATAGATTTGCGCGCCTCCTATAATCATCGCCTCATCCACCCCATCTATCAGGCAAACGCCCTGAGCCAACTCGACGGCTTGCTCTAAACTATGTACTATTTTCACTCCCTCAGCGCTGTATTCAACATTGCTAGTAATAACAATATTGGTACGCCCCGGTAGCGACCGACCAATAGATTCATGGGTATTTCGCCCCATTATAACGGGCCGCCCCATAGTGACACGCTTAAAATACTGCAAGTCATTAGGCAGATTCCAGGGTAAGTCATTGTCTCTGCCGATGACTCTATTTTTGGACTGTGCAACTATCATAGCCAGCTTCATATACGTACCTTGTCTGAGTTAAACTGAAATGGGCGCTTTTATTACCGGGTCCGGATGGTAGTTTTCAACTACAAAATCCTCATAGCGGTAATCAAAAATCGACTCCGGACGACGCTTTATAATCAATTGAGGTAGCTCTTTTGGCGTTCTGGATAATTGTTCAGCAACTATCTCAGGATCATTTAAATGATTTTGATACAAGTGAGCATCACCAAAGGTATGAATAAAATCACCCACCTGCAAATCACACTGCTGTGCCAGCATATGAGTTAACAAAGCATAAGAGGCTATATTAAAAGGTACCCCAAGGAAGAAATCGGCACTGCGTTGATACAATTGGCAGCTTAACTTGCCGTTGGCAACATAGAATTGAAACAAGGTATGACAGGGCGGCAGAGCCGCTTTACCTCTCTTTATATTCTCTTCAATTGATAAGCTTTCATCAGGCAAGTCTGCCGGATTCCAGCCACTGACAATTAGGCGACGGGAATTCGGCTTAGTTTTAATCATCTCTACTAACTCGGCTATCTGATCGATACTGCGCCCATCCGGGCAAGCCCACGAACGCCATTGCTTACCATAGATAGGACCCAGATCACCGTCCTCCAGCGCCCAGGCATTCCAGATCTTCACCCCTTGTTCTTCCAGAGCATTGTTATTAGTATCGCCATTTAGAAACCACAGCAATTCACTAATAACAGACTTCAAATGGACTTTTTTTGTGGTCAACAGCGGAAACCCCTGTGACAAGTCAAAGCGCAGCTGCCTGCCAAACACTGACCGAGTCCCAGTACCGGTTCGATCCCCTTTATCAGTGCCGTCAAAAGCAATTTCTTGCAATAACTCTAAATACTGCTGCACTATCTCTCTCCTGTTTTAGCTCGTTTAGCTTGATAGTAGGCATAGCCAAACAAAGCCGCACCTACAACTATCATTGGCAGTGACAATATTTGTCCTTTCGTTATCCACCCAAAAGCTGCAAATATACTATCGTCGGGTTCTCTAAAGAATTCTACAGCGGTTCTAAATACACCGTATAAGAATAAAAATAATGCAGATACCGCAAACGCCGGCCGCGGTTTACTGGAATAAACCCAGAGGATAACAAACATCACCACCCCTTCAAAAAACGCTTCGTATAGCTGCGAGGGATGCCTTGCAAGAAGTTCTGGTCCGGCCTTGGGAAAAATCACAGCCCATGAAACATCCGTGGTTCGACCCCAGAGTTCACCACCGATAAAATTACCAATTCTCCCCGCACCTAAACCTATAGCAACTAGCGGCATTACGAAATCGCCCATTTTAGCCAAAGATTTTTTATTCTTTTTACCAAATGCCCAAAGTGCTACCAGCACTCCCAACATTCCACCGTGGAAGGACATGCCACCCTCCCACACTTTAAACAACCACAGTGGCGATTCCAGAAAGCGGTCAAAGTTGTAAAATAGCACGTAGCCGAAGCGCCCTCCCAGCACTACCCCCATGGCACCCCAGAAGATAAAATCTGATACTTGCTCTCGGTTCCAGCCGGAACCTGGCTGGTCCGCGCGATAATTACCTAACAGCAAAGCGGCTGCAAAACCGATCAGATACATTAACCCATACCAATGTATCTGCAGAAAACCCAAATCCAGCGCTATAGGGTCTATATTGTGCACCCACATATATAATTTTTCCTTTAGAGTAAGTTGCTAGAGAGTAATCGAATCGCAACTATTAACAAAAACAATGCAAAAATCTTTTTCAATTTATCAGCGGGTAAAGTATGAGCCAATTTAGCCCCCACTTTTGCAAAGGGAGTACTGGCTATAACAATCCCTGCAAAAGCTGGCAGATAAATATAACCTAAGCTCCACTGCGGCATATCTACATGCTCCCAGCCCTGGTAGATATTAGTACTAGCGCCAGCTAGCGCAATCGGTAGTCCACAGGCGGCGGCTGTTGCCACTGCTTGTTGCATTTGGACTTTTTTCCAGGTTAGGAACGGCACCGTCAGAGTCCCACCGCCTATACCAAAGATAGCCGAGCCCCAGCCTATGACTCCACCACTGAAAATAAGTTTAGGATTGCCAGGTAATTCTGCATTGGCGGAAGGCTTAAAGGAAAAAGCCATTTGCAGCGCTACGGCAAAAGCGAACAGCCCAAATATGATTTGCAACTGAGCTCCGGGTAATAAGCCGGCGGTTTTCACCCCTAGGAAGGCGCCAAGCACTATACCTATACTCATTGGCTTGAAGATCTGCCAAAGTACAGCACCTCTCTTGTGGTGGGCCATTACTGAACTGATAGAAGTCACGACTATTGTGGCCAGTGAAGTCGCCACAGCTGCGTGAGTCAAAACCGTTTCAGGAACCCCCTGGAGCTGAAAAACTATGATCAACACAGGTACAATCAAAAGACCGCCACCAATACCAAACAACCCGGCAGTCAAACCCGCTGCGGCACCCAATACCAAATACAACATCAACGTTATAAGCATTTACAACCCTTTCGGCCTCTTAAACTGACAACTAGTAACCCAGTCTACTAATTTGCCACCATCTTACAGTATGCTCTGCTTATTTCTCTATTTGTTTAGGGATAAATGACCTCTATGAAGGAGCCAATCCGAGTGACAGCGAAGAGCAGCTAGAGGAGCCTATTATTTGTTTATCAGAGTCAGTGTTTTCGTAAACAAACCGCTAGATCGTGTTAGAGTCATCATTCCTACCACCCTTTTGGCGATTGTATGTGCTTAATTGTTTTTTCTTATCAGCCGAGTTCAGATTACCCTTTTATCTTAGTAGCCAATAGAGATGAATTTTATCCAAGAGTTAGTGCACCCATGCAGTTCTGGCAGGACCAGCCAAAAGTTTTAGCTGGCAGAGACCTAGAGAAACAAGGCACTTGGCTAGGCCTGCACACTGATGGTCGCTTTGCGGCTGTTACCAATTTCAGGAAAGTAACTAACAATAGTAAACCCGCCAAGCTCTCTCGGGGACAGCTGGTTAATTCGGCATTATCGAGCAATTCTGGGGCGCAACACTTTATCGACTCGATACAACCAACGACCAGTCAATATGGCGCCTACAATTTATTGAGCGCAGACAGTAACGGGATTTTCTTTAGCAGCAATCAAAACCCCAACAATGACCAGCATCACTGTCAAAAACTAGTACCGGGAATTTATGGCCTGTGTAACGGCTCTTTAGATACCCCATGGCCCAAATTGGTCGCCGCGAAACAGCAGTTAAGCGAATTAATCTCAGAAAAGAGAATAAGCAGTAAGAATTTACGACTCTTGTTATCAGATCGTACGCCAGCAGCAGAACATTTATTGCCTGACACAGGCATCAATAAAGAGTGGGAGAGGTCTCTGTCATCTCAATTTATTCAATTAGACAATTATGGCACCCGAGCCAAGACCGTTATTTTGCAGGATGCCAGTGGTTCAACTCAGGTCATTGAAATGCGATACAACCGTGACGGTTTTAGCGGCGAATCTAGTTTCAAGATACAGCTGCCAGTGTTTGCGAGTCACTGTGCTGAGCAACCGACGAGTTACGCCTAATTTGACACTAGCTTGCCAACCTAACGATTACTTGAAAGCCGCCTCTTTAACTAAAGCGCCTAAACCCATAGCGCTGAGTGAACTATTCATCTCTGTTTTTATTTCCTCTATATCATTTAAGCGCAAGACTTTTTTTAACATCACCCGCGCTTCACTAAAGTTGCAATTTCTAATCACAGACTTCACTTTTGGCAAGTTGTTGGCATTCATGGATAGATAGTTATAACCCATTGCCATTAACAACAGAGCACCCGCAGGGTCTGCGGCGAGCTCACCACAGATAGAGACATCGACTTGCTCTTTTTGTGCTTCTTTTACTATATATTTTAACGCCTGCAGAACTGCAGGGTGATAGCTGCTATACAGTGGAGCCACCCTGGGGTTATTGCGATCCACCGCTAGCAGGTATTGGGTCAAGTCGTTGGAACCCACCGAGATAAAATCAACATGGCGGGCAAAAACCCGGGTTAAATACAGCGCCGCGGGAACTTCAATCATCACACCCACCGGAGGCCTCTCTACTTTCAAGCCCTCCTCTTGCAGTTCCAGCACTGCCTGATCGATTAGGGCAATAGATTCGGTGACTTCATTGATGCTGGTCACCATAGGCAACATGATACGTAGATTGCCATAACTATCGTTAGCCCGTAACATCGCTCTGATCTGTACTAAAAATATTTCCGGGTGATCTAAAGTTACCCTGACACCACGCCAGCCCAGAAATGGGTTTTCCTCTTCAATTGGAAAATAATTTAGAGACTTATCCCCCCCTATATCTAAGGTGCGCATAGTCACAGGGCGGGGCGCAAAGGCTTCTAATTGCTTAGCATAAATCTGTGTCTGCTCGTGTTCCGAGGGAAATACATTACGGATCATAAAAGGGATTTCGGTTCGATATAAACCTATGCCCTCGGCACCTTTATCTAAGGCGCGCTGCACATCGGCTATTAAACCGGTATTAACCCACAGTGGCATAGTCACGCCGTCTTGGGTTTGCGCTGGCAGCATTTTTAAAACATCGAGCTCGGCTTCTTGCTGCTCTTCCTGTTGCAACTGAGCTTGATAGATCTGCAGCAGTTCTTGAGACGGGTTCAGATACAACCTGCCTGAGTGGCCATCCAAGACTACTGTGCGACCGCTAAGTTTTTTGTAGGGAAGTTCGACCGCCCCCATTACAGTAGGGATTCCCATGGACCTTGCCAAAATCGCAGCATGGGAATTACCTGAACCTTTCACTGAGATCAGACCTAGCAACTTTTCGGTGTGAATTTCCCCCAACATCGCCGGAGACAACTCCTCGGCAACCAACACACTGCCTTCAGCCAAGTCGATAGATTGCGGGCCTTTCTGCTCTTGTAAGTATGCCAAGATACGCTTACCCAAATCGCGAATATCTGAGGCGCGCTCTTTTAAATACGGATCATCCATCATGTCAAATTGACGACAGTGCTCTATGACCACCGAACTCAATGCCCACTGAGCCCAGTTACCTTGCCTAATCCGCTTGACTATCTCGCCGGCCAGAGAATTATCTTCAAGCATCCGTAAGTACACATCAAACAGGGCTTGCTCTTGTTCGCCGAGCTTTTGCGCCAGACGCGCGCTGGCCGAGCGTATATCGCTGCGAACATGCTCAAGGGCTGATTCAAAAGAGCGGACTTCGGTGTCGGTATCTTCTATCTGACGCTCCGCGACGCTATCTAGCTCAGCACTCTCAGACACTACTACCATCTTGCCGATGGCAATACCCGGAGCCCCGGAAACACCGATAAAACAGCGATCAACTTGAGATTTTTTGTGCAGTTTAGTCACAGTGACAGCGGAAGTTGCTTCAGCTTGGATAATTATGCCGGCCAATTGCGCCGAGACAGTCACCAGAAATGACTCCTCCGTCTCTTTGTAACGGCGGCCATCAAATTGCTGAATAACCAGTACCCCCAGCACTTCTCGCTGGTAGATAATTGGCACGCCGAGAAATGAATGGTAGCGCTCTTCCCCAGTGCCGGGGACGAAACAGTAGGATGGATGCTGTTCTATATCATCAGTATTGACAGGTTCGGCACGATTAGCGACCAGCCCGACCACCCCTTCATGCTGAGATAAACTGCTGCCGATGGACTTCTGATGCAGACCTTTAGTGGCGCGTAAAGTGAGGCGTTGGTTAGTTGTATCTTTAAGATAAATGGAGCAAACCTGAGTGTTCATGCCCTCTTGTATTCTGCACACAATTAACTTTAGCACTGCCTCCAAATCGGACTCAGCCCTTACTTCAGTTACAATTTTGCGCAGCAATTTCAGCATTTTTCACTCCCTTATCAGACATCTACAAAAAACTTCCAGTTTCTATTCGCTCAGTATAGTAGCGACTAGAGATGTCCGCTAATACCCCAACCCCTGATCAATCAACAGTGACCAGTCTCGCCAGCTTTGGCGACAGTTCTTTCATCGCCTTGCGATATACCTCCCTCTTAAACGATATTACTTGCCCCAATGGATACCAATAACTTACCCAGCGCCAACCGTCAAACTCCGGTGAATCAGTGGCATTTATATTGATGGCTGTATCATCGCTAATTATTTTCAGTAGATACCATTTTTGCTTTTGTCCAATACACACAGGCAGAGAGTGATGGCGGATCATCCTCTTGGGCAATCTATACCTCAACCAGCCTCTGGTGACCGCGACAATTTCGATATCACTTGCCTTCAGGCCGATTTCTTCCTCGACCTCTCTGAACATAGCCTGCTCTGGAGTTTCGCCTTCATTAATCCCCCCCTGGGGGAACTGCCAAGAGCTTTGGCCAATGCGGCGTGCCCACAGTACTTGACCTTGCGAGTTGGCCAAAATGATACCCACATTTGGTCTAAACCCGTCTGAATCTATCACAGCACATTCCTAAAATTCTTTCAGCTATTGTTCCACACATCTGTCCTTGTGCAAATAGCTAAGCAACATCAGTTTGAAATCATTATTCATTTTTTTACTTTTAGGCAAAATTTACTCATTTCACTGTGAGTTTAGGGTAAGATAATATTTTTTTGGCTACAGCAAGATCAATACTCACTTTAAGCGATTTTCACCACGGGAACTAACTTCATGGCACTGGCAATTTTTGATTTAGACAATACATTAATCAATGGCGACAGTGACCACGCCTGGGGGGAGTTTCTCTGTGAAAAAGGCATCGTTGACGTCGATCTTTACCGTCGAGCCAACGACCTGTTTTATCAGCAGTATTTAGCCGGCAATATGGACATGCAGGCCTTTTTGACATTCGCCTTAAAGCCGCTAAAAGATCACAGTGTTGTGCAATTACAACAGTGGCACAGTGAATTTATGCAGCAAAAAATTCAGCCTATGATGCAGAGGAAAGCGCAGCAAAAATTACAACAGCATCGTCAACAAGGGGATTTTATTTTAATCATCACCGCCACCAACCTATTTGTCACTGGGCCTATCGCCACAGCCCTGGAGGTAGATGACATAATAGCAACGGCCCCGGAGATGATTAACGGTGAATATACAGGTAACTTCTCTGGTACTCCCTGTTTTCAAGAGGGCAAAATAGTCAGACTAAAACAGTGGCTTGAGCACAATCCACAAAAGCTCGAAGGCAGTTATTTTTACAGTGACTCACGTAATGATTTACCACTGTTAGAAATAGTCGACCATCCTATCGCCGTAGATGCCGACCAGCATTTAACTCAAGTAGCCAAGCAGAGAAACTGGCCGCATATCAGTTTTCGCGACTAGCAATTCACTGTCTCCGATCTGGCTGGCAGTTCAAGACGACTTGCTCATTGCTGCTATTTATTGTGTAACTTTTCCAACCATTGCATGGGCGAGAGTCCAGTTTTCTTGCGAAAGACTCTGGCCAGAGCCGAACCGTGTTCATAACCGACACGGTTGGCCACTATAGAAACCGCTTGATCTTGTTGCAGTAGCTCCTGGGCCAGCGAAATTCGTAAATCCGTTAAAAACTCATTCGCCGTTTGCCCGACCGTATCGCGAAACAACGCGGCAAATTTTGAGCGAGACATCGCTGCACTACTGGCCATAGCTGCTAAATTCCAATCTCGTTCTGGCGCCTCTTGCAGCATCGCTATGGTCTTTGCCAGCGCCGGATGACTTAGCCCTGCCAACATACCTTGCAAGACTATCCCCTGTGCTGATAATTGTCGTAACATTTGAATCATAAAGATTTCACAGAGCTTATTGACGATGCTCTGCTGGCCAAGCTCCTGTCCATCGGTTTCCTTAAACAGCCACTGGAGCGTTTGTTGCATCTCACCAGTGCTAATATCCAAGCAGATTAGTTTAGGTAAATTGGCTAATAATTGTCGCTGCTGTGTACCATTAAATTTGATAGTCGCACAGACAACGTCGACGTCTGTGGATTCTGCAGAAACTATTTGGTGTGCGGTTGAGTAAGGCAACACTATCGCTGTAGGCTGTTCGAACACTAACTTGTGCCCCCGATCACTAAGTACTGTTAACCTCCCTGATCTGAGAAAATGCAAGTGACCATAGTCACCGGACAAATTGGATCCTAAGGTTTTACTTCCACAAAAGTTACCGTTGAAGATCACTTCTGTCGCTATTGAAAAATTATCCAAAATCAGTGCAATTTTATCCACTTTTGCCACTCTTACCGCTCTATTAAACAGACGAGACCAGAGCAGATTCCTTTCAATCCTCGACATATTGCTTAGATCGACAGTTTTACACAATCTGTTTCAGTTTTTGGACGATCGGATGGCCACACTCATTGCTATTTAACTAAAGTATTACTCGAAACACTGCATGCCAGTAAAGCATACCCCCGTAAAACGTTAAGATAGGACATTAAAATGAAGATTACAACATTACTAAAAGCAATTGTGGTCACCGCTGCTATGGCCATTAGTCAACTCAGCTTCGCCGCTGACATAGAAGCTAATGCCGATACTAATGACATAGCCATTAAGGGCTACGACCCGGTCGCCTATTTCACCCAGAGCAAACCTGTGCAGGGCAGCAGCAAGTTCAGCGCTACCCATAAAAATGCTATATACCATTTCTCCAATGCCCAAAACAGAGATTTGTTCAAGGCCAATCGCGAAAAATACGCCCCTCAATACGGTGGATACTGCGCCATGGGAGTAGCGATGAACTTAAAGTTTGACACTGATCCACAGGCCTGGAGAATCGTCGACGACAAGTTATATTTAAACCTTAGCAAAACAGTGCAAAAAAAGTGGCTCAGTGACGTACCAGGTCACATTGACACCGCAGAAAATAACTGGGGCGAGCTTAAAGGTTTAACCCCCGCCCAAGCTAAGGCCAATAGTTTATAACCTTTATACCCAGCGTTAACTTTGCACTTTTCGCTGCAGACAACTCAATGGCTTACCACTGAGTTGTCTGCACTAATTTTTCATCTGGTCTAACTAGTTTAGGCTGTTCCCCTTGCTGTCTTTTTCTTTTATTATCGTAACTGGGTAAATGTTTCTCAGCGCTGTTAGTTGCTGCAGCTAAATAGCCCATCAATGCCTCAACTTTAATCTTCAGATAGTGCATAGCGATGAATTTTAGAAAAATAATACCGCTGAGTTTACGAAATAGAATGCTGCTGGCACTTTGCGCCACTGCCTTATTGCAAGCACTGCTACTCGGTGGTTATGCACTGCAGCACTTAGCTTCTTCACTTGAAGAACAAATTGGCCAGCGCGCCCTGCAGATGGCTAAAGGAGTTGCCGCCCAACCGGAAGTGCGCATTGGCGTACAACATCTAAACAGTCGTAATCTGCAAAAATTAGCAGAGCGTACCCGCGAAAACAGTGATGCCCGCTTCATTGTTATTGGTACTAAAGAAGGGGTCAGACTCTCCCATCCAGTTCCCGAGCGTATTGGCCAGGTAATGAAAGGTGGTGATAATATACGCGCGCTGAAATATGGGGAGTCTTATGTATCCAAGGCTATAGGCACATTGGGACCTTCGATCCGCGGTAAAACACCCATTTTTGACGAGCGCGGAGAAATAATAGGCATAGTCTCGGTCGGCTATATGCTGGATAACGTCAGCGACATTATTACGCGTTACCAGACCAGCATTGTGATCGCAATGTTAGTGGGGATAGTGCTATCGATTCTTGCTGCGCTGCGTATAACCAATTATTTCAAAAGGGCCATTTTTGGTTTGGAACCCGAGCAGATAGCTCAGCTATTCCAAGAGTATACCGCCACGCTGGAAAGTGTTCGCGAAGGCATTATCGCCGTCAATCCGCAGGGGCTTATTATCACTTTTAACCCGGAGGCGGTGCGCTTATTCGGCCTCACTGAAGGTGAGAGTCTGAAGGGAAAACACCTCAACGATATTTTGCCTAATAGCACTATGCTGGATTTATTAACCAGCAAACAATCACAGTTTGACCGGGAAATTTACCGTAACAACAATGTATTGATCGCCAACCGCATTCCGATTTTCGATGGCGATACTCCTGTGGGAGTCGTCTCGAGTTTCAGATTGAAGGACGAACTAGACCTGATTAGCCAAAAACTCACTAAAGCTGAGCAGTATTCCCAGACTTTAAGAAGCCAGACCCACGAATATGCCAATAAACTCAATACCATTGCTGGCTTGATCGAGCTGGGTGCCAACCAGCAGGCCCTGGAACTTATCAGCAGTGAAACCCAGGCACAGCAGGCATTGATTCACTTGTTAATGAATGCTGTAGAGAATCCCGTGCTGTCAGGCTGTATCATCGGTAAATTTAATCGCGCCAGAGAGATGGGTCTAAACTTAATTATCGATGAAGAGAGCAACATGGGCGTATTACCCAGTCATATAAAGCCCGAGCAGATTATCACCGTGTTGGGCAATTTACTCGACAACGCCTATGACGCCTCTCTTAAAACCCAGAATAATTCTGTGTATTTATCAATGACAGATATAGGCAAAGACATCATTATTGAAGTAGAAGACCGCGGCCCTGGTATCCCGGTGGCTGTTGAGCAACAAATATTTGATCAGGGCTATAGCAGTAAAGAAGAGGGTGGCCACGGTTGGGGGCTGTATCTCGCCAAGCAAATTGTCAATCTCATGCAAGGCAGTATTCAACTTTCTCAGCCGGAAGCTGGCGGTACCCGTATTACCATTTACTTGCCGAAAGAGTTGTCAAAATAGTGCATTCAAGGTGGACAATTGTCCACCAATAAGTAAGTATCTAGCTGCTCCAATATTTTTCCAAAACAATGATACAATTGAATTTTGGTTGTGGAACGTACAAACAATTCCGGCACCCTCTCTAAATCCCGCCCAATTTCTAAGGTAATAGTAGATGCATAATATCAGTATCGTCATAGCAGAGGACGATCATAAAATCGCCGAGATTCAACGGCGCTTTATTGAACGCATCGAAGGCTTTGAAGTACTTGGTATTGCTCATAGTACAGTAGATGCACAAGACATGGTCGAGGTGCTTGAACCTAACTTACTGTTGTTAGATATCCATTTTCCAGAAGGTAACGGCCTGGAGCTGTTGCGGAAAATTCGCAGCAGCAAAAGTGCCACTGATGTTATCTTAATCACCGCCGCTAAAGATGTTACTAGCTTAACCGAAGCCCTACACAGCGGTGTTTTCGACTATATATTGAAACCTTTAGTGTTCGACAGATTGCAGAGCGCTCTACAAAATTATCGGGATCACAGTAAAAAACTATCCGCTCTGGAAGCCAAAAGCCAAACCAGCCTGGACCAATCTACTGTGGATTTATTGTTGCCTCGCAGCAATTCACAGACAAAATCTGCCAATGCCTCACTGCCTAAAGGTATAGACCCACTCACTTTAGAAAAAATTCGTAACATATTCTCCCAGGGTTCAGCAGGTCACACCGCCGAGCAGATGGGTGACTTAGTCGGCAGTAGTCGAACTACCGCAAGACGCTATTTAGAATATCTCGTCAGTAATTCCGAGCTTCGAGCTGACGTCAGTTATGGCTCTGTCGGTCGTCCGGAGCGGTTTTATATCCGCTCTGAACTCGAGCTGACGTCAGTTATGGCTCTGTCGGTCGTCCGGAGCGGTTTTATATCCGCTCTGAAC
>MABF01000109.1 GCA_002163025.1 'Osedax' symbiont bacterium Rs2_46_30_T18 | reverse complement strand
ACAGCCCTTATCAATTAATATTGATGGACTGTCATATGCAGGAAATGGATGGCTATGAAGCCACCAAAAATATTCGCTCAGGGAGGGCTGGAGAACGAAATAGAAATATATCAATTATTGCTCTGACCGCCAATGCTATGCAAGGTGACAAGGAGAAGTGCCTAAAAGCCGGTATGGATGATTATCTGGCAAAACCCATTGACCCTCAAAGTCTGCTGACCAAGCTTCAACTGTGGTTATTAGATGCGCCAAACAGCGAACAGCTAATCGATAGTCAGCCTAAAGCGCTGCTTAAAAATAGCAACTGAACTAAAACGCTTTGAACAAACTCAATATCCACTCATTTTCTTAAATTCCAGCCCGGCCTTATTCGTTACACTAATTGAGCATTAGTTTAGTCAGTTCTGCATTAGCGGGTAATTTTTCTCCAACTGGTTTTCCAGTCACACTGTGATAGGCCAAGCCATTCAACAGTTTCTTGAAAACGCCCTTCATCACAGGTCGCATTATCAGATGTCCCAGCAGCCAGCCTAAAGGACCTGCTTTTACTACGAAGTCCGCCGCCATGTAGATTTCACTAGTATTTGCATCGATCTCTTTTACCCGCATTTCTGCATGCATACTCTTTAGCGGCAGTGAGAACTCAGAAAGTACCATTTTAAAGCCTTGCCCCTCTTGAAAATCAATAATTTCTTCAACTAAGCTTGATCCGTCATTAAAGGTGCACAATCGTTTTGCCCCTACTCCTGAGCTGATATCCCCCACAATAGGGGATGTTTTTATGGTTGTTGCGAACTTTTCAACACTGCTAAAGTCCCCCAATACTTGCCAAATTTTCGCTGCTGGAATATTAACTTTAATTGCTTTTTCAGTGTGATGTGACATAAAAATTTACCTTGTTCTAAATTGATTTTTCCTGGCCATCTGCTTTGTTAGTGGCCAATTTGGTTCTGCTATTTATTCAACTAACTTGCTTTTATTCCTCGGATAATTATTTCAACCGAAGTTGTTAAATCTTTTTCAAAGTTTGGCTTCAACTCTGTGAATTCATCTAATTGATAGATTTTTTTAAGGGGCTCACTCTGGGTAGATGCAGCCCAATAATTGGCGGTCGCCGCATAACTAAGTGTCAGAAACTTAAATGCATTTTCACCCTGGATATCCGGATAAATCCTGCCGATTTCAATAGAGATTTTATAGAGTAAGTATTTAGCCTGGGTTTTGAATGCTAGTAATTGCTCAAAAGAACTATTTTTTTCAAGGGACAAAAAAAGCAGTGGGGTTAAATCCAGGAACTTTGGATGAGACATAAGTGTCATCACCCAGGTTTTTGCAAAGTGCTCTATCGTCTCGTTTTGTTCAAGCTTTTGTAGTTGATTACTACAATCCTCAAACCATTTTTCAAATAGATCCGCAAAAACATTCAAAAAGATTTCTTCTTTAGAACTAAAGTACCGATACATATTGGATTTAGTGAACCCTGCTTCCACAGCTATGCCATTGAAACTCACTTTGTCGTAGCCGTTCTTTTTAAAAAGGGCAAAAGCGGCCTTAAAAATTGCCTCTTTTCGCTCACTCTTCTTCTCGTCTGTTCTAGCTCGCTGCCAATTCATAGCTCTCACATAAGTGTCTGCTGGTCTCTTATTTGCAATATAAGAGACTAGCGGTCTCTTGTCAATTGAAAATGACCTTTTTCATCTAAGTGTTCAATATTCAAAAGTATGTTTTGGGTGCAGCTATTGCTACAGAGGAAGGGAGTTGTATATTTT
>MABF01000267.1 GCA_002163025.1 'Osedax' symbiont bacterium Rs2_46_30_T18 | reverse complement strand
ACAATACAGGTCCAGAATAGGCAAAGTCTCTCGATTTTTGCAGCCTGTTTCTATACGCTCTCCTCCCTCCTAGCCAAAGTCGCGAATATCCATCTGTCGCTTATAGTTCCTGATCATCTAGTAACTGTCGTTTCAGGAATTATGGAATGCAAATTAATCATTAGTATGTGCGTAGCTTGAAACCTGTCTAATAACTAACCTATATCACAGCCGCAAGCTTGGATTGTAGGTGTCTGTAGATTGCGCTTGGGCTATTCCATAATAAGAAGGTAAAAACCTATGACTGAAAATATACGCGGTTCTGTTTCAACAGTGCCACAAGAGGAACAAGTCGAACACCAGCTGGGACAAGATAATGTGCAGGTAATGGGGCTAGATATCCACAATCCAGTGTTTGGTATTAGCGCCGCATTAATCTTATTCTTTGTAGTGGCGACATTGATGTTTCCCGAAGCTTCAACAGCTATGCTTGGTGGTGCCAAAAGCTGGTCAATCACTCACTTCGATTGGCTATTCATGATCGGTGGCAACTTGTTTGTGCTGTTTTGTATCGCTATGATCTTTTTACCAGTAGGCAGCATCCGTCTCGGTGGTAAAACAGCCACGGCTGATTTCTCGCGCTTATCCTGGCTGGCAATGTTATTTGCCGCCGGAATGGGCATTGGCTTAATGTTCTGGAGTGTCGCTGAACCTGTCGCCTACTACACAGATTGGTATGGTACACCCTTAAATGCAGCCGCCAACACCCCCGAGGGGGCATCAATGGCTTTGGGCGCCACCATGTTTCACTGGGGTCTACACCCATGGGCCATCTATGGGGTGGTCGCTTTATCGCTGGCATTTTTTACTTACAACCGTGGTTTGCCGCTGACTATTCGCTCGGCGTTCTTTCCTATTTTAGGCAACAGAGTCTGGGGGCCTATCGGCCACGCTATCGATATACTGGCAGTGCTGGCTACGATGTTCGGTCTGGCTACCTCTCTGGGCCTGGGGGCTCAGCAAGCTACCAGTGGCCTGAGTCATTTGTTTGGCATCGAAAACAATATTAATACCCAGATAGCAATCATAGTGGCGGTAACAGCTGTGGCACTGGTCTCAGTCACCAGAGGTCTGGATGGCGGGGTTAAGCTGTTGAGTAATATCAACATGTGCATTGCCGCAGTGTTGTTAGCATTTGTCGCAATCGCCGGATCAGTAGGCGGTTTTTTCAATAACTTTATTATGTTAATTGGCAGCTACGCTGAAAATATCATTCCACTAAGTAATTGGATAGACCGTGAAGACTCTACCTGGTATCACGGCTGGACAGTTTTTTACTGGGCCTGGTGGGTTTCCTGGTCACCTTTTGTCGGTATGTTCATCGCCCGTATTTCCAGAGGACGTACAGTGCGTGAACTAATGATTGCTGTGTTGGTGATTCCCACTTTGCTCTCGGCTGTGTGGATGTCAGCTTTTGGGGGCAATGCATTGGATCAGATCCAGAACAATGTCGGCGAACTAACGAAAGGAGTGGGTGATGTCTCCCTGACCATGTTCCACATGCTGGCAGAAATGCCAATGGCAGAGGTCACATCAGTACTGGCGATTATTTTAGTACTAGTGTTTTTCATCACCTCATCAGATTCAGGCTCCTTGGTAATTGACAGTATTACCGCCGGTGGCAAGGTCAATTCGCCAGTCGCGCAGCGAGTCTTTTGGGCCATCATGCAGGGATTGATCGCTGGAGTACTACTTTTTGGCGGTGGAGCGGACGCTCTGAAAGCACTACAGGCTGGCGCTATTACTGCCGGACTACCATTTACTGCTATTCTGATACTGATGTGTTTTAGTCTCTATAAAGGTCTAAATCAGGAACTGAAGAAAGGCTAGCGATAGTCACTGGCCAGGGACGGCCAGTTGTTATTGTTTAATCGTCATGTCGATAGCTCAGTCATCTAAAGGGCTAGGCATGACTGCTTCCCTCTGCCTCTCTATCTTGGACAGCTAGCTTCGATTACATTTCTAGACTCTTATGCCAATTAAACTGTTATTGCGTATATTTTCTTAAACTTTGATGTCGACAAAATTAGCACTATTGGAAAGGGGCTCTGCGCTGCGCTGGCTGATC
>MABF01000068.1 GCA_002163025.1 'Osedax' symbiont bacterium Rs2_46_30_T18 | reverse complement strand
GCGGCAATAATGATACCTGCAGCGGTGATAAAACCGGAAATAACCGGGTGGCTGAGAAAATTTGCCAGCAGACCCAGACGAAAAACCCCCATCAAGATCAGCATCAATCCAGAAATAAATGCCAGGGCAACCGCAGCAGCTATATATTGTTCAGTGCTGGAGAGCCCCAAGCTGCCGATCGCAGCAGCCGTCATCAGTGATACTACAGCCACAGGCCCCACTGAAAGAGTGCGCGAAGTACCAAATACCGTATAGGCGAGCAGCGGTAGAATACTGGCATACAAGCCAACTTCGGCGGGTAATCCAGCCAGAAGAGCATAGGCCAAAGACTGGGGAATAAGCATAATAGTGACAATTATGGCCGCCACCAGATCACTGCTAAGGGCAGCTCGGTCGTAAGTTTTTCGCCATTCTAAAATGGGGAAATAGTGTTTAAACATGTAAAAATCCGCAGCTTGGTAGAGGTTATGGTGAATTTTTAAAACTAATCAGTATCCCAATATTTAAGCTGTGATTTTATTGCTGTTTTGCAGTTCTTAAATGTTCGGTTATTGTGCCACTAAGTTAAAAGCAGCTATGGGTAATGCTCTGGAAATCAATACACTTAACCACAAGCCGACTGATTAGCTTGTGGTTCAGCGTTAATAATATTCTTACTCCCCCTTTCGCCCAGGCGCCGCCATCCACTCTTTACCTTTGAGCATCAAGTTCCAGTAGATCCAAGGTAACATCTTCTCTTTCAAGAACCAGGAGAGCCTGGAAGGCTTTGTCCCCTCTATTAACCAGCTCGGGAAAGAGGGCAGCAACTTGCCACCATAGCCAAATTCAGCCAGTACAATTTTGCCGCGCTCCACTGTTAGCGGACAAGAACCGTAGCCGTTGTACACCGCCTGCAGCGCACTCGAATTCATCGCCGAGAGTAAATTCTCAGCCACTACCGGTGCCTGCTTACGCACTGCCGCTGCCGTTTTGGCGTTGGCAGTATTGCTGACATCACCCAGACCAAAAATGTCCTGATACTGCTTGTGTTGCATTGTCTCTGGATCCAAGTCGAGCCAGCCAGCAGCATCTGCCAGTGGGCTGTCACGAATAAACGCAGGGGCGCTCTGCACTGGGCAGACATGCAGCATATCAAAAGATTTTTCCACTTCTGACTTATTGCCTTCGGCATCAGTCACAGCAAAGGTTGCCATTTGATTGGGACCATCGACCTTAATCAGGTTTTGCGAGAAGCCCAGTTCAATGTTGTATTTTTTTATGTATTCCATCAGCGCTGGCACATAGTCTGCCACCCCGAATAACCCGGGCCCGGCATTGCAGAACTCTACTTTAATACTGCTCAGACACGCTTTATCCAACCATTCAGAGCAGGCCAAATACATTGCTTTTTGCGGTGCTCCCGCACATTTAATTGGCATCGGCGGCTGGGTAAAAATTGCCCGGCCACTACGCGTTTTCTGCACTAGTTGCCAAGTGTAAGGCGCCAGGTCATAGCGATAGTTTGAAGTTACGCCGTTGCTGCCCAGTGCTTCCTCCAATCCTTCGATAGCTCCCCAATCCAGGCTTAGGCCAGGGGCTACCACCAAATATTTATAGCCGAGCAATTCGCCATCGCTCAATACGACTACCTGCTGATCGGGGACAAATGATGCGACCGATGTCTGGTACCACTTCGCTTGTTCTGGCATTACATCTAACATGTCACGCATAGTGTCTGAAGCTTCAAAAATACCACCACCCACCATAGTCCAACCCGGTTGATAGTAGTGTTCAGCACTGGGCTCAACGATGCCAATATCTAAATTCGGCTGGCGTTTAAGCAGGCTAGCCGCGACCGCTTGTCCACCGGCACCACCCCCGACTATGACAACGTCGTGGGTGCCACACATAGTAGCAGAGGGCTCTTGGCTA
>MABF01000271.1 GCA_002163025.1 'Osedax' symbiont bacterium Rs2_46_30_T18 | reverse complement strand
ATCCCCGCTACTAATGTGCAACCTGTGCTGCTAGGAGCCCACTATTTATCACGTAAGAAAAACTTGTCTAAACTTGCATCCGAGTTATTGATCGAATGGTTTTTAATAGCAGCAAAAAAGTCCGCTGAAGAAATTAGACTAGCCTGCGATAAACGGGGGCAAGCTTGGAAAGCTCCAGCAGTTATTTCGTGAAAACCAATAGACAACAACGCGCTAACTGAGCATTTTTCTAGCGAGCTCTTTTGATTAATAAGTTAAATTAGGTAATTACACGATTTTATAATGCCTCGTTTTTTTCTATATTGTTGACCTACACTCGCTATAAATTTTGAGCGGTACAATTGCACTGAAACAAGTCAAATAGGCTTTGCATGAAACCACCACGAAAAAGAAATAAGCTGATAACTATCTTTGCAGTGGCATTTTTATTGATGTTTGCATTTTCTGATCGATTACTGGCTAACGAGACGGTGCGCTGGCGTGTTGTTGATTGGCCTCCCTTTTACATTTTGGAAGGTAAAGACAAAGGCAAAGGTATCTATGATGAACTTATTTCTATGCTCTCCCGTCAAATGCCTGAATACAATCACGTAAGAGTGGTAATGAATACATACAGGGTCAGGAGAGCTTGGGAGAATGGTGAAAACATTTGCCACCCTTCTGTCATACCGGATAACTTCAGCATTAACTCGGTAGTGAATAGTATCTTGCTACCGCACCGTTTAATCGTTCATAAAAGTATGGCCGATAAATTAAATACCGATCAGATCGCGCTAGAGAAACTGCTCGTCGATGAAGCTTTTCGCGGAGGTATTACCCCAGGGCGTTACTCCACTTTACTAAACAAGTTAATAGAGCAACACAAATGGCGAAAGCACCTCAATAAACATCCGACCTATGAAAACCTGATCAAAATGCTATTTGTAAAGCGCTTGGACTATATCATTGAGTACCCGCCTATCATTGCTTACTCAGCTAAACAGATGGGGGTAAAAGACCCCACTGTTAGTTTGGCAATTAAAGAGACACAAAAAGATGCTTTTTTAAAAGTAGTGGTGGGTTGTAGCAAAAATGCCTGGGGCAAAACTTTAATCGAAAAAATCGATTTAATCTTAAAGAAAGAGAGCCAAAGCCCAGCTTATTTGCAATACCGACTGAGATGGTACGATGCAGCTAGCCGAGAGCTATTACGCAGTATTTATCAGCGTGAATACTTTAAAGATAAAGCCGATAACTTAAATTAGCGCTTGTTTAATCCAACTTCCAACTTCCAACTTTATTGTTCTAGTCGACACCGACTATAAGTATTATCATAACGAACAAGCACTGGCGTAATAAAAGGTAAAATGATGAGTGGTATGACAAAGCGGGATTTAATCATTGCAGAGGCCGATCAGCTATTTTATCAGCAGGGCTTCGAACACACTTCTTTCGCTAATATTGCTCAAGCGGTGAAAATTTCCCGGGGTAATTTTTATTACCACTTCAAGTCTAAAGATGAAATTCTGGATGCGGTGATCAATCTGCGTTTGAGTAATACCCAAGCCCTGCTAGAGCAATGGCAGTTAGAGAGTGTAGAACCCATCGATCGTATCCACAGCTTCATCAACATTCTGATAATGAACCGGGCAAAAATCCAACGCTTTGGCTGCCCGGTCGGTACACTTACCACTGAGCTCACTAAATTGCAGCACCCGGCAAAAGAAGACGCCAACAAACTGTTCAGTCTGTTTCGCACTTGGCTGAGCAAGCAGTTCCAGGCTTTAGGCTACAGCCGGAATGCCGATAATTTAGCCATGCATTTATTGGCTCGCAGCCAAGGTGTCGCCACCTTGGCCAGCGCTTTCAATGATGAAAACTTTATCCGCAGTGAAGTCGAACAAATGTATCAATGGTTGCAGCAATATAGC
>MABF01000154.1 GCA_002163025.1 'Osedax' symbiont bacterium Rs2_46_30_T18 | reverse complement strand
TAATGCGTCCTGAGATGTATATTAGCTGTGCTGTGTGCGCCGCCACTTGTTATGTGCTGCTATATACTTTAGGCGTCAGTGAGCTTTTTATGGTGATAATTTCATTTGCGGCCGGGTTTGGGCTGCGGGCAACAGCTATCATTTTTAACTTAAAACTACCGCAGTTTGGTCAGTAGTGATCGAAAATTTTTACAGTAAAAAGGGACTCTACAATGTTTAACCGCGACTATTTTATTGAAGACTGTATTAAAGCCAGCGCCGAGGGGCAGGGTGCGATAAGAGAGTTACTCGCAGAAGCGGTCCGCGATAGCACAAGTATAATGAGCCAACTGGGAGAACCCTCTCAGCCAGGCATCACACCACTGTACCGCTCTTGCGAATTAACCATACTTAATTTCGTCTGGGGTCCGCAGATGACGCTGATGCCCCACAATCACAATATGTCAGCATTGATCGGTGTCTACAGTGGCCGTGAGGACAATATATTTTGGCGTCGCACTGGGGAGTCTATCGAAGCTGCTGGGGCCAAGTCGTTGGGAGCGGGAGAGGTGGCTAGCATGGGCACTGCAATTATCCACTCAGTGACCAACCCGATCGCAAAACTTAGCTCGGCGATACATATTTACCAAGGTGATTTTTTTGACCCACAGGAGCCGCGCAGCAGTTGGGATCATGAAACTTTGCAAGAAGAAGCCTGGGATGTTGAAAAAGTTAAGACACTTTTCTTCCAGTCTCAACAAAAGCACAACTCCAGGGAATAGGCCTGCTGTAGTGAATTTAGCTTCCTGTGATGTCGCTTATAAAGCTGGAGGGATTGTACCAATGGTCATCAGCCAAATACCTATTTTCGCTTGGGTGATGAATGCTAAGGCATTTTTAGAGTCTAGACTTATAGCATCTAAAGAATTGCAGTGTACTCTGTATATTTAGGTAGCATCACTTCGACATGTAAATACTAAGGGCATCCTTAAATTAGTAGACTGAAAGGGATTAAACTAGCTACTGATTAGTTGTAAAAAATAGCCTGCCATTACTGCATGTTGAGTAAGGAGGTACGACATATGAAAAAGTTCCTATTTATTTTGGCTACAATGTTTGCCATTAATCTCATTTTACCTGCTAACGCCAGCTTTAAAGTGTTTGAACGAAACTATAAACAGGGCCTGCAAGATGGCCGCAATCAAGCACTGCAAATAAGCCAGTGGAATACCCTTAAACGCAGCAACAGAAGAGCAGAATTGCAAATAGTATATACCTGCAGCAAAGTGGCTGGCGGTTTAGACTATGACCCCCAACCTTACGATAAAATGTTAATGGGAATCTACAACAGAGTAGATACAACCCTCACTAGCTTAGATCGCCGGGATGATTTCTACTTCGCTATAGGTGCTGCGCAATCACATATGATTGATGGAGCAGCAGTGCACTCTGCGATGAAAGGTATTCCACACGCAGAGGCTATCGAGCAATTATCCAGTGAAATTTATGCCAATGTTTGCATGCCATTAATGGCCCAAGAGTAAACACTGGAAGGTAAAGGGTCTGTGCTGTGTGGAAGGGAGTTTGACAATCACCTCTGCACAGGACTGCCTTGTGACCTAACTATAACTGACCCCCACGGTTGATAATAACACTGCCCTTGTAGGCTGGATTATGTCTATTGGCTGAGCTATTATTGAATTCTTCTCAAATATGGTCATAATAGTCCAGATAAGGAACGACTTATTTTAAACCTTATCGGTATGTTTGATAAATACTGATCAGACAGGTAAAGACCTAAGACGTACAAAAAATAACTTATTAAGAGGTAGTAATGGGGCAAATACAGATTCAATCGGCGACTGAAGATGAGTTTAAAAATGCTCTTGCCGCACTGTCAGATATTTTATATCAGTGTGTATTGCAGGGGGCCAGTGTCGGTTTTATACAACCTTTTGATCAGCGCCAAAGTAGCAACTATTGGTTAGAAAAAGTACTCCCCGATTTGGCGACAGGTGCTGTGGTGGTCTATCTGGCAAAAGTCGACGGTATTGTTGTTGGCTGTGTACAGTTAGGGCTAGCGACGCCGGCAAACCAGACTCACAGAGCAGATGTCGCTAAGTTATTGGTACACCCACAATATCAGCGCCGCGGTATTGCCCGAAAACTAATGCTGCAGTTGGAGAGTCACGCGTTGCAGGTAGGCCGCTCGCTGTTAACTTTAGATACCAAAACTGGAGATAGTGCCGAACCATTGTACTTGTCACTGGGCTACATTAACTGCGGCACTATTCCCAACTTTGCCAAAGACCCGGTATTA
>MABF01000297.1 GCA_002163025.1 'Osedax' symbiont bacterium Rs2_46_30_T18 | reverse complement strand
TATTAGCAAGCAAGTCTAATACGTCATGCTATAGCAACTAAATAATAAACCTCTAGCCAGATCCAGCTTACTCAGCCGACTCGCTAGTAGTTACTCAGCATAAATATGTTTCATTACCAATGAAACTGAAGAGGTGAGAGAGCGATGTCTAATAAAAAATTCGATGTGCTACTAGTCGGTGCTGGAGCAATGAGCGCCACCTTAGGTACTTTGCTTAAGGAACTAGATCCCAAACTCAACATAGGTATTGTCGAGCGCTTAAAGCATGTGGCCAACGAAAGCACCGATGGTTGGAACAACGCCGGCACCGGCCATGCGGCCTACTGCGAATTAAACTATACCTCTGAAGACGAAAATGGCGACATTGACATTTCTAAAGCGCTAAACATTAACGCGCAGTTTGAAGTTTCGCTACAGTTTTGGAGCCATCTGGTAGAACAGGGAAAACTGCCTCAAGCCGAATCCTTTATCAATCGCACCCCACACAAAAGTTTTGTCTGGGGTGAAAAGAATGTGCAGTTCTTGCGTAACAGGTTCGAAAAAATGAGTGCCCATCACCTCTTTCAGGGCATGGAGTTTACTGAGTCAAAAGAGACTGTAGAAGAATGGGTACCGCTGGTAATGCGTGGTCGCGAAGAGGGCACTCCCATAGCCGCCACCAAGGTTGAGCACGGTAGTGATGTAGATTTTGGTGCCATTGCCCGCAGTATGATTGCCCAACTGGCAAAACAAGCCGATTTTGAGCTAATGGTCGGCCACTCAGTAGAAGACCTCGAGCAGCAACAAGACGGTAGCTGGAAAGTGACCTTAGAGCCCAAAGGCGAAAAAGCTTTTGATGTTGAAGCTAAATTCGTATTTTTAGGTGCCGGTGGTGGAGCGCTACCGCTACTGCAAAAATCGGGAATCCCCGAGTGCGAAGGTTACGGAGGTTTTCCTGTCACAGGTCAATGGCTGGTTTGTACCAACCCGGTCATCGTCAGCCAGCATCACGCTAAAGTCTATGGTAAAGCGGCTATCGGTGCTCCACCTATGTCGGTGCCACATCTTGATACACGTAATATCGGCGACACTGAAGCGTTACTGTTTGGCCCCTTTGCTGGATTCACGACTAAATTCCTGAAGAAGGGATCGGTGATGGATCTGCTCGGTAGCATCAAGGTAGATAACATCAAACCTATGTTATCAGTGGGTATGAAAAACATGGATTTAACAAAGTACCTGATCAGCGAAGTTTTCCAGTCTGATACCGAGAGAATGGACGCGTTGCGCGAATTTTACCCTCTGGCCAAAGACAATGACTGGTCGCTGGCGAATGCCGGTCAAAGAGTGCAAATTATTAAAAAGAATGATCAGGGCGTAGGTAAACTTGAATTTGGCACTGAGATAGTTTCCTCGGCAGATGGAACTTTGGCAGCCCTGTTAGGTGCCTCCCCAGGAGCCTCAACGGCCGTGCCTACTATGGTCGATGTCATAGAGCGCTGCTTCAGCGCACAATTGGACAACGAAAACTGGAAACAGAAACTAAAAGCGATGATCCCCTCTTACGGTGAATCACTCATTGATGACGCAGAACTTGCCAAAAAAGTTCGCCAATATACGCAAACTACTTTAAAACTGATTGATTAGACTCAGCTAGGTCATCAGCTCTATCACTTTTATTAGTGCAATAGCTGATGGCTACAGCATCCGCTCGTTACTGTGTGGCTTTTTCGGCGTTGGCTCTGGGACCAAATCTACACCGCCCTCATGGTAGGGATGGCACTTAATAATTCTTCTCCCCCCTAATACGACTCCCTTTAACGGACCGTGCAGTTCAATGGCCTCTTGTGTATAGCTGGAGCAACTGGGATAAAAACGACAATTATTTCCCAACAGTGGACTGATTGTATATTGATAGACCTTTATCAATAACAACATTAAGCTTTTCAGCAGTTTACTTAAGCCGCTGGCAAGTGATGATATAAACAAAACCAAACCTCTTCTGTGTGAACAACATAGCTTAACTTTTTAGCTTTTTAAAGGCAAAAAAATCCCCGGTTAGATTCCAGGGATATTTATGTCTAGTCTTTAAAAAAACAGTATTTAATCTTGCTTGTGCAGATGTACATCCATTTGCGGGAAGGGAATACTAATTCCAGCTTCATCAAATCTGAGCTTAACTTTCTCTGTGGTATCCCATAATACCGCCCAATAATCTGCGCTATTAACCCAAGGTCTAACAATAAAATTGACACTGCTATCGGCAAGCTCGGACACTGCAATCACTGTACCTGGCTCTTTCAGGACACGCTCATCTTCTCCAATTATATCTGCTAATAACTGCTTTGCCTGACGTAAATCAGCCTCGTAGCCTATACCAAAGATCATATCCACGCGCCGGGTGTCCCTGGCTGAATAATTAACGATCACCCCACCGTATATACCCCCATTAGGAACAATAACCGAGCGGTTATCTCCAGTGCGCAGCATACTATTAAAGATCGCTATATTTTCTACCACTCCAGAAACACCGGCAGCTTCAATAAAGTCCCCCTCTTTAAAAGGTTTAAAGAGTAGTAGCATTACTCCGGCTGCAAAATTTTTCAGTGAATCTTGCAGCGACAGACCTATCGCCAGCCCCGCCGCACCTACAATAGCAATTAGCGATGTCGTATCAACGCCCAGCTGATCAAGAGCCGCCACTATCACAACCAGAAACAGCACGCCATTAGCGATAGACAATATAAAATTGACTAACATGTCATCCATTTTTGAACGATTTAAGACCTTGCGCACCAGGCCAATTATCATCTTTATGACAATTTTACCGACAATAAAGATGGCAATTGCCAGGGCGATATTGACGATCCATGGTAGTACATACTGATCAAACATAATCTATTACTCTCCTTTTAAATGTAGTTGCTGCTTAAGGCCCAGCCAAATTCTGAGCGTAATTATAAACGTTTGATTTAAAACTCAACAATGCTTATCGGTAATTAATGCAATTTTCAAATTTCTTTGCCAAGAAGATCCCCCCTTTAAATGGCCATATATTCTCTTTGTCTGTAATAGGCTACAGATAGCTGTAATACAGCAAAATAGCCAGTGGATTAGAATTTACCCGTTGCAGGTGTAGATGTAGATAAATGCTGAATAAGTTATGCTGTTCACTACATTCCCTAACAAGATGAGCACATGAAACAGATTATAAATTGGCACAAGTGCTGGAGCGATAACGTCATTCGTTTTCACGAGGGCAAAGTAAATAAATTCCTGGCAAACTATATCAATCAATTTGCATTAGTACCGGGCGATAGCATTTTCTTTCCACTGTGTGGAAAGAGCTATGATATGCAGTGGTGTATTGATCAAGGCTTTAAAGTGATTGGGGTCGAGCTCTCAGAAATAGCTATACGAGACTTTATCCAAGAGTCAGCAATTGACTTTGAGCGCCAATCTATAAATAACTTTACCCGCTACCGCTCTGAACATATTACTTTATATCATGGCGACTATATGGGTTTAACGGCCCAGCACTTAAAGGATTGCAAGTTGGTGTTTGATCGCGCCGCAATTATTGCCATAGAAGCTTTTAATCGACCTTCCTATGTTAATCAATTGCATTCAATCATCCCCAATGGCACTCCTATACTCATGATTAGCAGAGAATACGATCAGCAGCGCAGAAGCGGCCCGCCATTTTCAGTGCCATTAACAGAGATTAGAGAACTGTTTAACGACAGTTACCGGTGCCAGATTCTCGAAGACGAGCAACTGACAGGCAAGGACGGGTTACAAGTACTACAGCGGGCTTTAAAAATAGGCGAATTCTAAAAATGATTACTTCAATTGAGCGGTTTTATTCTAGCTGCTCGGTTAGTAAACAGCCAAAGTTTTGCTCATTGTTCGATAAAGGTTAGCTTTGTAAAAATCACTGTATTAATTAACAGTATGGTTTAAGTGAATTATCGTCAAATTTATGTTGAAAATCATGTAGTCAAGTATTGACAGCAGAGAATCATAGCAGTGACAAATAGTACTGGTCAATTTAGAAACAAATCGCTGAGGACCCCGTTTTATAAGGCTTACAGCGCGTCTATATAAACTGTCTACAAAGTTATCCACACGATCTGGGGATAACGAAAGAAAATATTTATACAGCGAACCTGGACTGCATAAGTTTCCCGGCCACGCAAACTACAGTCAATACCACTGACAGTTTGCTAGCCAGAACTAATAGCAGTAAATACACTAAAACTAAACCCTTGTATGAATTACCCGCTGGCATAAACGCCAGAAAGCATCTAAAGTTATTTTAACGGTTAAGAGCTGTTACTCATTTTGCTGAGAAAAAGGCCTAATCTACTGATGTAGCTTGTTCTGCAACGCTTAAACGTCTAAAGTGTAAGCACTCGCGAAAACCTTAATTATAGAGAGATACAGAGAATGTTAACGATTATTACCCTATGCCTACTTGCTGTGATACTAGTGCTGGGTCGACATGTATTTTCTCCTCGACCTAAAATGCAACCGATTAAAATTAAAGTTGAGAAACCTCTTGGAAGGCGCAGAGATTAAGGTAAATCTGCAAATTATTAAAAAGCGCTAACAGCGCTTTTTTTATGCCTATAACTCCCTGGTATGCCATATCTTATCCGCTAGGCCACTGGTTCTCTGCGTAGTTCTAGAGACTGATTGTTTTAACAATTGCACTAATCCAAAAAAACTAAAGCGTAATTTCGCTCGGGTGATAGCAGTGTAGATAAGCTCTCTATTGATAACTTTGGCAGATTGCGCCAGTAACAACATCACGTGTTCGAACTCTGAGCCCTGGCTTTTATGTACTGTCATGGCAAACACTGTTTCATGTTGTGGCAGGCGAGAAGGCAACACAGCGCGTAACTCGCCTCCCTGCTCAAACCACACCTTTAGCTGCCCGCTGTGCTGGTCAATACACGCAATACCTATGTCCCCGTTATACAGCCGCATCTGCTTGTCATTGCGGGTCACCATAATAGGGCGCCCGATATACCAACGGTTATCAGGCTCTTTGATGGCCGCTTTTTCAAAGTACTGCTCTAATTGCAGGTTGATCTTCTCTACCCCGAAATCTCCGACTCTTAAGGCGCACAGTACCTGGAACTGACTAAAAGTCTGCAACAATTGATCGGCGTCGGAACATTTAGACTCCATCAAATTTATATAGTCACAATAACCCGTTAAAATATTTTCTAGCCTGTCCTCAGCACGGCTTGTGGGGATTAATACCTGAATATCCGAATAGTTGGCGCACAGTACTTCCTCTACGGCCTCAACATCACCATTGTTACAGGCTGATGCCAGGGCGCCTATGCCACTTTCGGCTGAGAATCTGTAACTTTTTTGCAGAAAAGCTAAGCGATCGGAAAATGCCAACGGGGAATACTGACGATTGGCAAAGCCACAACTTTGCGCCAACATCTCGGATTGCGCTTTGGAATAGCAAGCTAACTGTGGCACCGCACAGATATCTCCTAACACGCTACCCGCCTCAACCGAGGCCAATTGATCTCTGTCGCCTATCAATACTAAGCGGGTCTGATTAGAAAGAGCATCGACAATACTGGCCATCATCGGTAAATCAATCATCGACGCTTCATCGATAACCAGTAAATCCAGCAGCAGCGGGTTATCACTATTGTGGATGAATTTCTTGCTATTCATTCTAGTGCCTAACAGCCGATGTAAGGTTTGTCCCTGCTCGGGGATCAAGGCTGTAACTTCTGCACATAGTTGCAGTTTCTGTTTAGCTCCGGCGATGGATTCAGACAATCTGGCCGCCGCTTTACCAGTAGGGGCCGCCAATTGGATCAACGGGCGCCGCCCTGCTAACAGTTGACTCTCGACATAGATAGCCAATAGTTTTGTCACTGTAGTGGTCTTGCCGGTGCCCGGCCCACCACTGATAATACTGATTGGATGACTGGTGGTAATAGCAGCCGCTACCCGCTGCCAGTCTGGCTGCTCTGCACTGCTAAAATATTTATCCAATTGCGTTTTTAAAAAAGTGATATCTAATGGCTGACTGCTCTGTGTCGGCGGGGCTAATAGTTTCGCTGCAACTTTGCACTCGTACTGCCAGTAGCGATACAGGTAAAGCCTGCGGTTGTCTATGACCAGTGGGGTCAATTTGCAGCCGTCGCCGATCAGCAACTGATCTGACAACGCACTGTTTGAAACAGACTCTGCCAACAGCAAGCGCTGGGCGACAACTTTTAATGGATCCGGCCAATGTGCAATAATTTGCTGCAGGTTATCTAATTCAATACAGACATGTCCGTCACCCAATTCACAACTAAGAATAGCACTGAGTAATAACTGAGTCTGGGAACTGCGCGGTAATTGCAACCCCAGCCACTGGGCGAACTTCAGATCAATCACTCTAATGAATTGCTGTTGCTGTAACTCGATTAACAGCTGTTGCAGGGTATTCTCAGAGCTCATAGCCCCACCTCAAATAACTGATCAAGTTTTTCAATAAGTACTTTTTCAGGCTTGTAATAAAAGACCCCAGTGTCTGAGCCAGGTGCCATACCGCGCAGAAACAGGTAAAAAACCCCACCTATGTCTCGCTCATAATCGTAATTAACCAGCCTGGTACGCAACAATCGGTGCAACGCTAAAGTATAAAGCACATACTGAAAATCATAGCGATGATCTATCATCGCCAGCTGCAGGGCCTCTGGGTGGTAATCTGTTAGTTGCTCACCGAGGAAGTTAGATTTGTAATCGACCACATAATACTGATTGTTATGCCTCAAGGTTAAATCTATAAAACCTTTTAGCATTCCGGATACTCTGGCAAAAACTAACTCACCGGCACGTTTAGCCAGTGGATCATAGCGGGCCAATAATTGATTAATAGCACCGCTGTGAATCTCTTTGAAGGGCAGCACAAACTCCATTTCCACCAGCCGATCACTGTTGTTGATATCACTTAAACTAAAGGCCTCTGCAAGTTTTGATTGCTCTTTCGTGTTACTCGCAATCAGTGGCACGCGCAGCGATTGATAGACAAAGTCACTCAAACTGGGCAGCCATTCTAAGTCGTAGCCGCTCAGCGCTAGGCGCTGTTCCAGTACTTGCTGAATCTGTAATTGATCAGTACAGGTAAAATCTATTTCCTCATAAATACTGTGCAGGAAGGTTCCGGCTACCGCGCCTTTGGCAAAGCTGAAGATAGTCTTCTCAGTGGAGGGTAAGAGTATTTCCTGCTCTTGTGAGGAGACTTCTAAATCCAATTTATCACTTTCAATCGACGGCGCGTGCTGTGCATCTCTACTCAGTGCAGAGTAACTAGTAACACGCCACTGGTATTGAATTTTCCTGGCAAACTCTTGTACCTGCAGATGCGCTGGTGCAACATCAGTACTCGGGGTAACAGTGGCAAACAAATCCGCCTGCGCTAAGTCTATATTGGCACTGCCAATAATACTGATATGTTGATTTTCATCAGCTAATAATTGCAATGCCTCACCCTGATTAATTCCCTCTAGCAGTACAGCCTCGCCGCGCTGCACTATTGAAGTCAATAAATAGCCAATGGCGGTTTTTTGCCAGACACTTTTATTGCGTAAACAGACATCCGCCATGCCGATAAAGCAACCGTGCACAGCTCGGGTTATTGCTACATATAACAATCGCAAATCTTCAGCCAGCTGCTCCTTGTCGATCTCTTCGCGGTGCGCCTTGGCCGATAAATCGACTATCGCCTGCCCCGTTTCGTCGTGATATAGCAGGCCAGTGCTTTGCCGGTAGCGACAGGCGAAGGGAATATAAACTAAATCGTATTCCAGTCCCTTAGATTTATGGATAGTAATGACAGTCACTCTGGCTCTGTCACTGTCTAAGCGCAGCTGCTGTTCTTGCGCCGCAGAGGAGGGTTGTAATCTTTTGTCTTGTAAAAAACGTATCAGTGCTTCGTTAGATTCTAATTCGACGCTGGCCTGCTGCAGTAATTCAGCCAGATGTAAAAAATCCGTTAAACGTCTGTCACCTTGTACATCACCCAGCCAGCGCTTAGCCAGGGACCGCTGCTGCAACAATTGATGCAGCATGGCCAACACCCCGTTGCGCCACCAGATCTGCCGGTATTGCGAAAACTCTTCAACCAACTGCTCCCAGGCGAGTTCATCCTGATTTAGAGTGTAAAGTTCCAAAGCATTGAGCTGGAATATCTCTGTGGCTATAGCTGTGCGCAAAAAGCGCTCATTACTGGGCTCGTTTACCGCTTTGAGAATGTATTGAAGTTCGCGTGCCAAGTTCAAACTGTAGACGTTGTCGCGATTAGACATAAACACTGAATCTATCTGCAATTGCTGCAGCGCCTGCTGGATCAACCCCGCCTCTCTTCTGTCACGGACCAGGACTGCGATATGGGCGGGGTTCAATGGCTGATTTTTTAGTTTACCCCCCTGTAGCATGCGCTCTATCTGCCCGGCACAGACCACTGCCAGCTCGTTTAGATACTGATCGTTGTTGACACTGTTAGCGCTCTGCCAAAAGAGCAGCGCCGGTAGCGCCTGCCCTTCATAAGTCAGCTCCCCCGCCGCTGACTTTGCCGCTTCGACCGGATAAAAAGGAATGTCTTCGCTATAGATAAAAGCACCGGGAGAGCGCCCAAATAATTGATTAGTGGCGCTGACCATCCCCTGAGAAGAGCGCCAGTTGGTCCCTAAAGTATAGTGTTTTTGCACTTGTCGGCGCGCCAACATATAGGTAAATATATCGGCGCCGCGAAAAGCGTAGATGGACTGCTTAGGGTCGCCAATCATTAACAATCCCAGCTGTTCGCCGCTGTTGGGCAGACCAGCTGTGGATTCAATGTCCGTTTGATTGGCGCCATACAGCTGGCTAAAAATAGCGTACTGCTCGGGGTCGGTATCCTGAAATTCATCAATGAGTGCAAAAGGGTACTGTTTTCTAATCGCCACTGCCAGGGCATTACCTGTATCTGAAGCCAAAGCCCCCGCCAGTTTTTGCAACAGGTCATCAAAGCTCAGCTGCTGAAACTTATATTTTTCAGCTTGCATATTGTTTCGTACAGCGGCCAAGGCGCGGCAAAAAATCACTGCTTTAAAGTCTATTTGGCGGGCGCAAAATCCATTGATCTGTTCGAATATTGGATGTTCAGGTACATCCTCTGTCTTAGCTTTTAGCTGCAACTGCTCACTGGAAAATTTCAGTAATTCTTTAAAGGGGGCTTTACCTCCCTCGGCAAAGATGACCAATTTCCCATACCATACCGGCAAGTTTTTCTTGCTGTAACTGCGCTTATCGACGGATGAGTCTCGAATCAGCGCCTGCAGATCATCACCGGGATCAGTGCTGTTCAGCACTTGTTGTAATGCCTGCTGTAGCTGCTGTTGTAAACTAATAAATTCGCGCCACTGCTGCTGCAGATCGAAGTCACTGTAATCAGGGCTTAGCTGCAGGTCGGACAACCCAAGATAGCCCCGTATTAGGCCCAGGAGTTTATCCGGGGTTGCAAAACAGCCCAGTATTTCCTGGGCAAGATCACTGGGGCTATCGTATAGCTCAGTGCGCCAGTAATCTAACAGTGCCTGCCTGACTAAAGCAGTGTCATCACTTAACAGCTGTGCATTAAAATTGGCACTGGATTCAAATGCATGCTGTCTCAACATGCGCTGGCAGAAACCGTGGATAGTAAAGACCGCCGCCTGATCCATCTCCGAGGCAGCATATTCCAGATCCAACACTGCACTCGGGTGATCTTGGTGCAGTATCAGTAATTGGGCAATAAAGGGATCATCGCTGGCACTGAGGACAAATGCAGTGCGCGCCTCCTGGATTCGCGCTCGGATACGCTCGCGAAGCTCCTGAGTAGCGGCCTCAGTAAATGTAACAACCAAAATTTGATCGACAGTTAAGGCACGCTCTCGCCCCAGACCGAGTAATAACCTTAAATACAGCGCCGCTAATGTATAAGTTTTTCCTGTACCCGCACTGGCTTCTATCAGTGCCTGGCCAGTTAAAGGCATGCTGATAGGGTCCAGCAGTTCAGGCCCGCTATTATCTGACTGTGTTTCGCTCTGCAGATCTTGTTCGCTGGGTAAATTCTCAGTTTCAGCCGTCGTATTTTCTGAAGGATGCATCAATCATTCGCCTCTTCAGTGTCTATCACTAAGTACTCACTAAGGGGTGTCAATATATCATTGTTTAACAAGCTTAATCCGCTGGCGATATCTGTCCACTTGGGGAACACCCGATGAATGTAAGGGTCGTTAAATAGATTGTAATTTTTCTCTAAACTCGCTCGGGTCTTATCTTGATCTTCACCGTTAAATAAGCTCCAACCCAGATCCGGCAGCCAGGCCAACGGCTGCACTAACCCCTGCTGGTAGATGGCAATTAACTGACTTAAGTAGTCCAGCGCACTCTCTTGCCCTACTGGTCGAAAGTGAAACTGCTCATTGATCGCCCGAAAGTAAGTCGGGTGACTACAGCCATTTGCACAGGCAGCCAGATGCGCAATCCAAGTGCTGATGTAGCTTCTGCCACTGCTATTGGCGGCGCTGTATTTCACTACCCCTATATCATACAAAGGCTCTATCCAACCTTGTAGCTGCAGGCCTGATAGCGGTAAATCAAACGCTAAACGACGCAACTTGCCCGCTAACAGCGGTTTGATTTTCTCTGCAAGTTCACTTCCGTCATGCAAATTTTTAGCTAAGTTTTTATCCCCTGCCTCCCCTAAAGGCATCAGTCCACTGCGGCTTAAAAATTGACTGTAGCTGTCTGTGTCCCGTCCTGCCAGTGCATGCCTGAGCAAGTTGTCTCTGCTGATGTAGTTATCCAAACCACTTAAAGCAAAAGGTTCTTCATCTTCAATGACGGCTTCGTCGTCGACAAAATTCACCTGCAACTTATGCACAAAGAAATAGCGAATCGGCTGCCTGTAGAAATCGATCAGTGCCGATAATTCCAATTGCTCTAATGGATTCTCTGATAATGGCTGTAAGAAGCTATTGTGCTGCTGCGGTTGAGCATTTAGTTCAGCGATCGGCAGCCATTGCCTGGCATAGCTAAATAAACCGGCACTTTGGTTAAAATAACTGATGTGGTAAGGGCTCAAGGGGTGCTCTGTGGTCAAATGCTGCATTAACTGTTGGCCCTGGCGCTCTAATTCCAATAGCTGTTTACTGTTGTCATTGGCAGAGGACTCACTACTGTCACATAGAAAATAAGCTTGTTGCGCATATTCGAACAACTCGCTGATAAGCACCGACGGGGCTCTGTGGCTGTTATCGGCGATAGAGCGGCCAACATAGCTGATATACAAGTGTGACCTTGCAGAGAGCAATGCCTCTAAAAATAAATAGCGATCGTCATCTCGTCTTGAACGGTCACCCTTGCGGGTGTGCTCAGCCATTAGATCAAAGCCCATAGGCGGCACCGATCGGGGGTAATCTCCGTCATTCATACCCAGCAGACACACCACTTTGAAGGGAATAGCGCGCATTGGCATTAAGGTGCAAAAATTGATCTGCCCCGATAAAAAGCGTTGCCCTGAGCGCTGTTCTGACAGGCTCTGCTGCAGATAGTCCAAGACAATTTCAGCAGCTATAGGTTGATGATAATGCACTTCTTGTAAGGTTGTCTGTAGACTTTCCAGGCTGCTATAGATAATCTCCAGAGCCGCTAAATCACTATCATCTGGTGCATACAAATCGTCGAGCAGTTGATTAAAAAAGCTAATCCACTGCTCTATGGGAGAACTCTGCGTAAACTGCTGCCGGCACTGCTGCAACAGATCGACAAACCTGTATAACTGCCCCAGGATAGCGGCGTCCAGTCCTTCAATTTCGCTGTAGGGAGCGATTCCCTGCCAGGTCTGATCCACATCACCTAACGCAAACCCGGCGAACATTCTATCCAGCCCAAACTGCCAGCTGTTTTGTGAGAAGTTCGGCAGCGACAGTTCTGCGCGGTTTTGCCCATCTAGCCCCCATTTTATCCCCGACTCCAGTATCCAGTGTCGAAGTTGCGCAAACTTGTCTTCGTCTAATTCATAACGCCGCAGCAGTGCTGGCAGCGACATCAATTCCAGCAGCTGCGATGCGCCATATCGACTGGACGCAAGACTGAGCACGCTGAGGAAATTGGCAATGATCGGCGATTCCTGCTGCGCATTTCTATCTGAAATAGAGAAAGGTAAATAAGTGCCGGCACTGGCCTGGCCAAAAACCGCCTCGACAAAGGGACTGTACAGTGAGACATCTGGCATCATCACTATGATATCTCGGGGTTCAAGGTCGAGATCGTGCTCTAACATAGCCAACAACTGGTCTTGTAATACTTGCACTTCGCGCATCGCGCTATGGCAGCTGTGTAAACTGACAGAAGTATCATCAAGAGTAACTGCCAGACGCGCCTCATCGGCACTCATTGATGCCATTTGTGGATCCACAGCGCGCCTGTTACGCAGTGATAATATATCGCTTTGCAACGCCGTCAACAAACGACTGTGGTTATCCTCTGTGAACAATTGTACTTCCGGTAGTTCCATCTGCCCCAGCATATACAGATAATCACGCCCCAATTTACCCATCGAAGCCAGAAGGGGATTTCCCTGTTGGTACAAACTCGGCTCTGCAGCTCTATCATGCCCGGACACCCTCTCGTGTCGAGCCAGGTTAGCTAAATAGCGGCGATCGACTATATCACTCCAGAACTGTCTGCAGGGGTTGGCGACCATGAGGTGGATATCGCAGCGTTTGCCAAGTGTCACTAACGCTTGTAAATAA
>MABF01000301.1 GCA_002163025.1 'Osedax' symbiont bacterium Rs2_46_30_T18 | reverse complement strand
TGCCTGTGAACTAGTGTTTGAAGGTTGTGCACAGCCCAGCGGCTACACCGAACCGGTACTGCACCGCAGTCGTCTGGCGGTAAAAGCTAAAGGGTAAAGTCGTAAGTCGTAAGTCGTAAGTCGTAAGTCGTAAAAAACTTGCTACTTACGACTAGCTACTCACAGCTAATTTTGGCTGTTTTATTTAGTATTTCTTTGACTTGTTCGATCAGAACATTGGGAAACTGTCGGTAGTCAAAATAGGGGGTATACAGGCACAGTCCCCGCTGCGTGGAGTATTGGAAATACACTCTGGAGCAGCTACTGTGCTGCATTTTTGACAGTGCATCAGCCGTCACCCCAAAGCGCTGCCAGCAGCTCTTGCCTGAGAAGATATGGATACGCGCAGACTCCACTATCTGCTCGCTAAAGCAGATTTGCTGATCTTTGTTTAATAATTCACAGTCTCGGTACTCGCGCCAGTTATCTCCACTGCACAACTTTGCATAGATAGTCAGTATCTTTCTCCAGTGATTGCCGTTGGCGGCAATCAACTCGGACACTTGTACATCGCCAGCGCGCTCTAAGTGCGGCCGGTTATCCAGATAAAGCACTATTTTGGCCGTCTCAACGCCAATAAAATGAAATGTTTGCAACCATTATCTCCGCCAATAACTTTACTCAATCTGAGTCAAAAAAATTCATCCACAGTAGCAAATTTTATTTTAGTTGTGGATTTTTAAATATAGCAGCCTGACTTCTGTTAAAATGCGCCGATCAATTTCAACTCTGATCCCCGGCCGCAACCACAGCGGCAGCAGTACAGAGTTGCAACCCCTTTTTTCATACCACGGTAGCGACATGAACATACAGAGCTTTGCAGATCTTCCTTTAAGTGACAGCACCTTAGAGGATTTAGCGCAATTAGGATACAAACAACCCACCCCTATTCAAGCTCAAGGGCTACCGGCGGTTTTAGCGGGCAGGGATTTACAGGCAAAAGCGGAAACAGGCAGCGGTAAGACTGCCGCCTTTGGTATTGGCATCATCGAAAAAATTGATCTGGATAATTTACAGCCCCAGGCGCTGATTATTGCTCCCACCCGTGAGCTGTGTAACCAGATCACCACCGCGATGCGCAGTTTTGGTCGCTCTAAAGCCAACTTGCGGGTACTGACTCTATGTGGCGGCACAGCAAAACATCCACAGCGCGACAGCCTAAAAAAGGGTGTGCATATCATCGTCGGCACCCCGGGTCGAATTTTCGACCACCTGGAGGGCGGCTATTTAACCTTAAGTGCGATGCAAACCGTGGTTTTAGACGAAGCCGATCGGATGCTGGACATGGGTTTTGCGCCGCAGATTGGCGACATTGTCAGCCATTTCCCCGAACAACATCAAACTTTACTTTTCTCTGCCACTTTTAACCAGCAGGCGCGTGAGCTGGCAAACGCGATTACTGATGACCCCCTATTTATCGAAGTAGAAGCAGAGCAGACCACTGTTAATCTTAAACAAAAACTCTGTCGCTGCACCACTGAAAACCGCGCCCAAACGGTACACAACTTATTGATTCAGCATCAATTTGAATCTTGCATAATATTTTGCAATACCAAAAAAGTCTGTCACCAGCTGCGTATCGACCTGCGCAATATGGGCCACGCCGCCCTCACTTTACACGGTGACTTAGAACAGACTGAACGCGAAGATATTTTAGTACAGTTCGCCCACAACAGCGCCACTATCTTGATCGCCACTGACGTCGCCGCCAGAGGGTTGGACATAGAGGCGGTGCCCGGAGTGATTAACTACGATGTACCTACCGATCCTGCCACTTACACCCACCGCATCGGACGCACAGCCCGCGCCGGACAATTGGGGGTCGCTATCACATTGTGCTCCAACCAGGAGACCCATCGCTGGGAGCGAATTCTGGAACTGCAAGAAACCGAAGTCGACCCTATTCTCAGTAAAGATCCACTTGGAAAACAGCCAATTTTTGCCCCCTATAAAACAGTATGTGTATTGGGTGGACGAAAGCAAAAACTGCGCCCCGGTGATTTACTCGGTGCCCTGACCAGAGACGACCACTTGAGCCGGGAGCAAATCGGTAAAATCGATGTCATGCAAAACGTCAGTTATGTCGCTATCGTCAACAGCTATGCTAAAGCCGCCCTGCAGCAAATACAAAACGGACGCATCAAAGGTAAAAAGTATCGCGCTAAACTGCTCAATTTATAACGCTGGGCGCTAGCATTTATTGGTTACTTTTTGCACACAAAGGATGCTAGACTTCCAGTTGGCGGTATTTTACCTTAACAGCAAATTCTCTTTGCGCTACTCGCAATTTTCGAAAGTTAAGAAAATCGACAGTAAAGGATAACTTACCGGGGAATGCCTAACATTGAGTGGGTATCGTAATTAAACTTGGGAAGGATATCGTGTCAGAGAGAATCAACGGAACCGTAAAATGGTTCAACGACGAAAAAGGCTATGGATTCATTGAACGCGAGGGAGGTGCCGATCTTTTTGTGCATTTTCGCTCTATCACTGGAGATGGTCGCAAAACTTTAATTGAAGGACAAGCTGTGACTTTTATCGAAGTCGAAGGGCAAAAAGGCCCACAGGCAGATGAAGTAACCCCCGGCTAATCGCAAAGCACAAAGCACAACAAAAGCAGGCAATCGCCTGCTTTTTTTATGTACAGGATGTAAAGTATTAGCGGTGACATGGATGTCAAAGAGCGTATCTACAGGATGATTAATATTGGTCGGTGACATGGATCTCAAAAAGCGTATGTACGTGACCACCAGAAATCATTCCAGCCATACCACAAAGGGCGTAGTTGCTGATACTTCCCAGCTGTGAAGTACAAATTACCTCCTAGAGCTATCATTTACTCAGTCCTTTAATCCCTTTAACCTATTTGTGACACCCATGTGCAACATCCGTCTAGATAAATGGCATTAGCCTTCACTTCCAG
>MABF01000345.1 GCA_002163025.1 'Osedax' symbiont bacterium Rs2_46_30_T18 | reverse complement strand
GGTGCTAATACCGGATGAGAGAGCAACTTAACAAAGAAAGGGACTGGGGCAGCTAAAGTCACTTCAAAGGTTTGTGCATCGATGGCGCGCACCCCTAGAGAAGAGGCGGGCTTATCGCCTTTCATAATGGCGTCGGCGTTTTTAATTCCGGGAATAGCGGCGAACCAAGCGTAAGGGGATGCCGTTGCAGGGTCGATCAGACGCTGCCAGCTGTAGACAAAATCATTCGCCGTTAGCGGCTCACCATTTGACCAAGTGCTTTCACGCAGTGTGAAAGTGTAAACCGTATTATCACTGTTGGCGCTCCAGCTGGTGGCGATACCTGGAATAGTGCGACCGAGCTTATCTTGTAAAGTCAGGCCTTCAAATAAATCTCTCCCCAAGTTAAAAGCGGGTTCAGCACCTTGCTTAGCGGGGTCAATGGAGGTTACTTCGGCGCTGTTATTGAGCACTATTTCCTGCTTCTCAGCCAATACCGTACCGGCGGGAACAGGGTTGGCGTAACTATTAACAGTAGCGGTGAGAATGGCTGTGCAAAGAAGGGCGGTTTTGAATTTCATAAGGTTGCCTCGTATAAAGAACAGTCAAACGAAAACAAACAGTCTCTGGCTGGCAGGAGTGCTGGTGGCTCGATTGCCGTTCATAGTTTTATTGTAATTATGTAAACGAGCGCTGAGTGTAGTATGTCGACAAATTGAATACAAACTATTTTATACAATATATTGTATACAATTTTGTCAATTATTTTGAATAAATATCCATTTTTAAACGCAGTTGGAGCTCAGAAATCCCCCTTATAAGATTTAAATGTTTGATTAATTGATAAATATTTTAAATTGATAACCAGTGCGAGAAGCTTGAATTCGTCTATCAATGCTGGATAATTTAATGCTCGGTAAAGATACGCTACAGGGACGTAAGCGAGTTACTTTGGGCGATATTATTGGCTGTTATAAGTGGTTTCGCTGTTATTGAAAACAAATAATCAGGCAAGTTGGCGGTGCTTTTGTTACATGTCGGTTGCGTTAATTAAGCTATGATTATCTGTTAATTTTTTAAAAACTCCCAAATTTTATTTCTAATTCTGTATGTAGTGTCATATTGCCAATTAGATTTGAGGCAACTATGCAATTCAACAACACTCCACTGAAAATGATAAATCGCTTAACGGTTGCAGAGCAGGCGTTTGAAATTTTAAAACAGCGTATTATCTGTGAACAGTACCCCAGTGGTTATCAACTGCGTCAGGATGAACTGGCAAAAGACATGGGGCTCAGCCGTATTCCTTTAAGAGAGGCATTGTTGAGGCTGCAAGCGGAAGGCTTTATTGATTTAGTGGCTCACAAAGGGGGAGTGGTCAGAGGTCTCTCTTTTGCAGAAGCCATAGAGTTGTTTGAGTTAAGGCTATTGCTGGAGACTGATTTACTGGCTAAAGCAATCCCATTACTCAGTGATGAGAACCTGTTAGCTGCAGAAAAAGCACTGAATGCGTTTGATCAGCTGGCTGAAGATCACGACAAACTCAGTAACGCCACAGAACTCAATTGGCAGTTCCACTACTGGTTGTATGAGCCTGCCGGAAAAATCGAAACCATAAAAATTTTGCGGAAACTACACAGCAACAGCGAAAGATATTTACGTAAGCAAATTTTGCAAGAAAATGCTTTTGCGGTTGCCCATGAGCAGCACTTTCAGATTTTGCAGCACTGTCGCAACCGTGATAGTAAGGCGGCGGTGGCTGAGCTTAGCCAACACATTTCCGGTGTCTTCGCGCAACTCAAAGGGATGCAAGCGGATTTCGATTCATAAGCTCAATACTTATGCAAAGATGCGTGCGGGCTTATAACTAATATGCTCAGGATTTGGCCAGCTCTGCAATAGCCTTTGCACCTAAACGGAAAATGCTCAGCTCTTCAAGGTCCTGAGCGCCGATTTTTTGATAAAATTTAATTGCCGAGTCATTGCTCTTTAACGCCCACCACTCAAAGCGCGCGCAGTCTTGCTCAACGGCTAATTGTGCTAAATACACCAGCGCAGCTCTGCCGATCCCCAGTCCTTGGTATTCAGGTTCAATGTATAAATCATCCAGATGCAAGCCGCGTTTACCAGTGGTTGTGGAAAAGCTGTAATAGTAAACCGCGAAACCACAGGGCTTGTCGTGTCGATAAAATATAAGCGCATGAGCCGTGGGCGAATGATTAAACAAGTTTTTTTCTAAATCATCTATGGTCACAGCGACAGCAAAAGGGAAGTTCTCGGCGATGGCTAATGCTTTAATGTAATGCAGTACCAGTGCACAGTCCCGCTTAGTTGCAGATCGAATTTCTAACATGTTTTTCCCACCTGTTAATGAATGCTTGAAAACGGTGCTAAGAGCATAATTTAGTTTTGTCGTTACAGTTGAGAATTGTTTAGCGGCTACGACTGCTGTAGAGCAAGGCATGCTCGAGCAGGTATTCGCCGCGTAACTCGACTGTCTGTTTTGCGACCTGTAATTGATTGACAGATTTAACATAGGCGAAGACTTTAATCGGCGCTGTTAGTTGATCGCTGACAACGGCTAATTCTATGCGCCTGTACCCATCAGCTTGGTCTGTGCGTTCTAACTTGTCCATCTTTGCTAAGCCAGCACTGTCTACTGTAAATACCTGGCCCTTTACCTGGTGCCCTTTCCCCGGATCCAGGATCAGCCAGGGAGAAAAGCGCTCGCCTACTATGTACAGCGGGTATTTTTGCAACGTATGATAGTTGCCAGATAAGCGCATACCGCTGTTGCAATTGTGATTGGGGAAACCTTGTTTTAAGGTCCCGAAAACAAATACTTGCTGCATATACACTCCTGAAGAAAGACTTGCGGGAAATCTACTCCCGCTTGATAATAGTTACTCCCATTAACCCTATTTTGCACTAGTAATTCAAGGTTTTATCAGCTCTTAAACTCTCTGCAATCAAGTCGACAAAAGTGCGCACTTTGGCTGATGGGTTGCGCCCCTCGCGGTGAACTACATGAATAGGTAGCGGGGCGAGTTCGTAATCTTCCAGTAGCAGCACTAATTCATTGTTCGCAAGTGCCTCGGCCACTTGGTAGGAGAGTAACCTGGCAATGCCAAAGCCCTGCTTGGCGGCGTCGAGAATGGCATCATTGCTAGTGACCGACAGTCTGGCGTGAATGCGTAAATTCCTGTCAGTGCCGTTTTCTGCAAAGCGCCAATCTAAGACTTGATTGGCAGTGCCTGAGGAAATCAGACTGTGCTGGCACAGCTGATCAGGGGTTAACACAGTGCCATGTTGTTTAATGTATTCGGGTGAGGCGCAAGTAATAGTGCGCACCCTACCTACTCGCAGTGCCCGTTCACTTGAGTCGGCCAGCTCGCCAATGCGCACAGCAACGTCTAATCCCTCCTCCAGTAAATTGATCATTCGATCGAGAAACACTGCCTGGACTTGAGTATCGGTATAGCGTTGCAGGTAGTCGATAATTGCCGGCATCACAAAGAGTTTGCCAAACAGTGCCGGTGCGGTGACTGCGAGGCGTCCACTGGGCTTCGCGTAAATACCGGCGGCGGCGTCATCGGCAGCTTCTGTCTGTGTCAAAATACGCCGTACATCTTCCAGGTAACGAAGCCCTGCATCGGTAGTGCGCACGTGGCGGGTACTGCGGACAAACAATGAAATACCCAGGCGCTTCTCCAGCGAGGCTATTGCCCGGGTAACTGCCGGTGGGGACATTTTCAGACGTCTGGCGGCAGCGGCAAAGCCTCGCTCTTCTGCGACGGCGACAAACACTTGCATACTGTGAAAACGGTCCATTATATTATTCCACTTACCGAAATAATCAATTATGAAATTTGAGTATTCTTTTGTAAAGTGAAATTAGGCATTATCTCTGCATCGGCAATCGCCGAACAACAAATTACTGGAGAATAGCTATGAGCCGTATAAATACCGTCAACTATGAGACTGCCAACAATGAGCAAAAAGAACTGTTTGATGCGATCCAGTCAAAGCTGGGCATGGTACCCAATTTTTTAAAGATCTTCGCCAACTCGCCAGAGGCGTTAAAATCCTTTTTAGGTATGGGAACATACTAACAAGTCCAACACGCCTCTGGCGTTCAGAGCATTGCGAGATCTAGGCATCGATTACAGGCGGGCTGGTTGCCCGGCGAAAATCGATAACAACGAGATCGGGATGCTCTGAACACCCCGAAGGGTTGGCTTAAAAACGGCTAACTACTTTGTCTGACAGCTTGGAAAGGACTCGTCATTCCGCTGCGCTGTCTTTCGCGTATTTAGCCGTTTTTAAGCCAACAGAGAAAATATTGGATTTATTAATATGTTCCCTCGTACAACATTGCCGAAAATGGCAGCTTAGATCCATTGACCCGCGAGCGCATCGCTTTAACTTTAGCGCAGCAAAATAGTTGTGAATACTGCCTCTCTGCACACACCGCCATAGGCAAAAAAGCCGGTTTGGATGATGCCGAGATTGAAGCGAACCGCGAGGGTAGCAGTGTCGATGTGAAAGCTGCTGCCGCGGTTAGTTTTGCCCGCGCTCTGGCTGAGCACAATGGAGAAGTGACTAGCGCTGAAATCCATGCGGTGCGCGAAGCGGGTTACACTGAGTCGGATATTGTGGAAATTATTACTCACGTGGGTATGAATGTAATGACCAATATACTCGGCAAAGCCAGTAGAGTAGAAATTGATTTCCCAAAAGTTTCATTGGCTTAATAGGTTACTAATAAGTGACTGATAAGTGACTGATAAGTGACTGATAAGTGACTGATAAGTGACTGATAAGTGACTGATAGGTGACTAAAAGGGCCGTAGCAGGATGCGGCCTTTTACAGAGAATAACTGAGAATAAGGAGCGCAGTATGGGACACAAATTCGCCGAGATCGCCTTTACCAAAACAGTGCGCGAGCAGCAGCAAGTACTGGGTAGTCGAAGTGGCTACGCCGCTATGGATGAGGGAGCGGACTACAACCATATACTGCGCAACAGTGAAGCGGCATTTATCAGCGCCAGAAACAGTTTTTATATGGCCAGTGTCAGCGAGACTGACTGGCCATATATTCAGCATCGCGGTGGTCCGGTTGGCTTTATGCGGGTATTAGATGAAAAGACCATTGGCTTCGCCGATTTTAGTGGCAACCGTCAGTATGTCAGTACCGGTAATTTTAAGAACAATGACAAAGTGGCGCTGTTTTTTATGGATTACGCCAATAAAACCCGGCTTAAATTGTTGGGGCGGGTACGCCAGCTCGAGGAGAGTGAAACTGAACTGCTCGCTGCCCTGGAAGATGACAGTTATAGAGCCAGAGTAGAGCGCGGTTTTATTATTACAGTGGAAGCCTTTGATTGGAACTGCCCGAAGTTCATCCCAGCGCTGTACAGTGAAGCCCAAGTTGAGCAAGTGATGGGATCATTGCAGGTAGAAAATGCCGCCTTAAAAAAAGCGCAGCAAAGCAGCGCACCCATCTTACCCAGTGAATTAGGTGATGGGCCGCTACCACTCGTAATCAGTGCCATAGCCCAGCAGGCGCCGAATATTCGCAGCTACCAGTTGCGCCACAAAGACGGGCTGGAGCTTCCACAAGTGCTGGCTGGCTCACACATACGAGTGCCGCTGGTATTGGCCAACGGGCAGCGCAGTGTACGCGACTATACCATCAGCTCTAACCCGGAACAGCGCCATTACTACGAGATTGCAGTGCAGCGCGAAGCGCATGGAGAGGGCGGATCGCAGGCGGTACATCAGCTCTACAACTTAGGATTAGTCATCAACTGCAGTAACCCGTTAAACGAATTTCAATTAGACACGACTGCCCCCGCGGCTGTGTTAATCGCAGGTGGCATTGGCATCACCCCTATTAAAGCGATGGCCAGTGCTCTGGCGGCAAAAAGTATTGGGTTGCATGTGCATTATGCAGGGCGAAACTTACAGAGCATGGCCTTTGTGGAAAAACTGCAATACCAGTTTGGCGATCAGTTGTCGCTGTATAGTTCAGAGGCGGGTGAGCGCCTGAATATCGTCAACATATTACGCAGCGCCCCTGTAGAGGCTATTTTTTATGTCTGTGGTCCGCAGCGCTTAATTGATGCGGTCGCACAAATAGCCGATGAGCTGTCGATAGACTTAAAACGGATTCGCTATGAGCGATTTAACCGAGATTGACCGCCGTAAAAAACAGAGTTTTAGTAGGAAGTAGGAAGTAGGAAGCTAGAAGATAAATTATTTGCCAAGTTAATAATCAATGTGTTTTTTAATTAAAGAGACGAGGAGTCAATATGATAGAGCGCGTAGCCGGTATTTATCCGGGCCGAAATAAGTCATCGGCGTACAAAGATTTAATCTACAGCGTCGCCACTGCCGCTGATACTTCTAAAAACTTGGCTGAGCAAACGCTGATGAGTTTAGAGACCATCCAGCAGAATTTGCTAGAATTGGGCAGTGATAAGAGTCGAATCCTCAGTGCACAAGTGTTTATCGCCGATATGAATGCCAAAGCGCAGATGGATCAGGTCTGGTGTGATTGGTTTGGTGACAATCCACAACACTGGCCTCAGCGCGCCTGTTTAGGCGTTGATCTTGAGGGAGATGTGCTCGTTGAGATCACTGTCACCGCAGTGCGTGGCTAATTGAGTCGCCGCCATCATCTAACAAAATTATTGCAATTATCTGCGTTAAATGCATAGGAGTATGTTTGTTTAATCTTTTGAATTGGCTTGTTGTATAAATAAAAACTACGCTGCGCTTTAGTTGTTTGAATTCTGTGTTGCGCTCACTAGCCGCTATCGTGTTCAAAAAAATATTTATCTTAAACACGAATGATGTAACAAGTTCGACAAAGCTTTCATATTGCATTCATAAAGTTATAATAACGCTGTTTTTAATTAATAATCGTTATTATTACTATCTGGAGTATATAACTATGAAAGCAGTAGTATCCACGACTCTTTTGAGCCTGGTTATTTCAACGAGCGTGGCTGCCCATGTCACCCTTGAGACTAAACAAGCACAGTCAGACAGTACCTACAAAGCTGTGATGCGTATAGCTCATGGTTGTGACGGCGAAGCGACTCTAAAAGTACAAATTAAGATTCCAGAAGGTGTTATTAAAGTAAAGCCAATGCCAAAAGCAAACTGGACCCTGCAAACACTCAACGCTAAATATGAAAATACTTATAGTTATCACGGCAAAGAAGTGACCGATGGGGTCAAGGAAATTATCTGGAGTGGCACCTTGGAAAATGATCACTACGATGAATTTATCTTCCGTGCCCGTATTACAGACGCTTTTAAAGCGGGGGATATCATCTATTTCCCTGCTATTCAGACATGTGCCAGCGGCAAAAATGAGTGGATTGAAATACCGGTAGATGAGCAAAAGTTAAAGCGACCTGCACCGGCGCTAGAAGTGCTTGAAGGCGATGTGAAAAAGCATCATTAACAAAGTTGGAAGTTGGAAGTTGGAAGTTGGAAGTTGGAAGTTGGAAGTTGGAAGTAGGAAGTAGGAAGTTGGAAGTAGGAAGTAGGAAGTCAAAGGCTGAACAGAGTGTTACCTCTTACCGTTACTTTACTGTGCATTTTGTGAAAAAGGCTTGCTTCACGTCTCTATAAACGTGCCCTGGAATACAGGGCACGATCCTTAAATATATGCTGCTGATGTTTTATTCATTAACTATTTAGTTGCATAGCGATTTTGTAGATAGGCAAAAACAGCGCGTACACCAAAAGCTTCACCGCCCAGTGGCCGGCCTGAAAGCGCCCGGTTGTTCCAGCCCATGATATCGAAATGTAACCAGTCAGTGCCTGGGTTGATAAACTCTTGCAAGTACAGTGCCGCTGCAATTGAGCCGCCCTGAGGCATGATAGAGCAGTTGGTCATGTCGGCCACTTCGCTCTTAAGATAATCTTTATAGGGGGTGTACAGTGGCATTTGCCAGACTGGGTCACTCACCTGGGCGCCCGCTGCTGTTACTTGTGCGGCAATTTTCGGGTTAGTTGAGAAAAAACCCGGCAGTTCAGTTCCCAGAGCGATACGCATAGCTCCGGTAAGGGTGGCGAAATCAATCAGCAGCTCAGGGGCGTCATTTTCGGCCTCCGCCAGGGCATCACAAAGTACCAGACGCCCCTCGGCATCGGTATTGTGGACTTCAACACTAATACCTTTACGGGTGACAATTACATCCCCCGGGCGCAGTGCGTTACTCGATACCGCATTCTCAACCGCGGGGATAATAACCCGTAGGCGCACTGGCAGGTTTTTGGCCATAATCAGCTGTGCCAACCCCAGCACGTGTGCAGCGCCGCCCATATCTTTTTTCATGTTGCGCATTCCGGCGCTGGCTTTTATATCTAAGCCGCCACTGTCAAAACAAACCCCTTTACCGACGAGTGTGATTTTAGGGTCGCTATGTTGGCCCCAGTTCATATCCAAAAGTCTCGGCTGGTGGATACTGGCGCGGCCCACTGCGTGGATAGTCGGGTAGTTTTCACTTAGCAGTTGCTCACCAACCACTTGTTTAAAGTCAGCGTTGAATTCATCTGCCAGGCTCTGCATGGTTTCTGCTAAATGCTCAGGCATCATATCCATAGGGGGGGTGTTGATTAAATCACGCACCAGCGAAATGGCACGGGCATGCATGTTGGCCTCATTAACGAGTGCTTGATCATCGACAGCTAAAATCGCCTGCTGGCTGCTGTTTTCTCTATAGTGGTCAAAACGGTAGCTGCCAACAGCCCAGGAAAAAGCAATCGCTTTGTGGTATTGCTGATCGGCAACCAGTAGGAATTGTTCTGCGGGTAGCTGTTTGGCCAGATCGCCACAGGAAAAGTAGTGATCAAGGTCATCATGGACAAATACGGCCTGTGCTATTTTACCATCAGTTCCCGGAATAAGAGACAGTCCCAGGCCACTAAATTGAGTGTGCAACAGCCAATTTCGCGTCACTGCAGGCTGCATCACCAGCCAGGTTTGATATTGATCACTGTTGCTTATAACTAGCTCAATACCTTGATTTGCTGCGACTAAAGTAGCGTTCATGGGTTACCTTTAACTATAGTGGTTAATATCATTTTACTGACCGTAGTTTAACTCAGATACAGCATGCAAGATATTAAGTAGTGAGTTGCAAGTAGGAAGTAGGCATAAGGAGTAATGACTAGGGAGTCATTAGATGTTGTTCAAATCCAGGGGATAAAAAAGCCCGCTACAGCGGGCTTTTAAAACACTATTAGCGATTTTCGCTTAATTCATACCAATAGAGAACATTGCATCTAAATCGAATTTAGAGAAAGTTTTAAAAGCGATCATGGTCTGAGTTGACACTATTGAGTCAATCTTACCAAACTCACCAGAGACTAAATCCGCCAGTTGCTCGTTGTTCTCAGTGCGTACTAATGCGACCAAATCATAGGCTCCCGCCACTGAATATACTTCAGTTACACCGGTCATTTCCGCAAGTCTTTCGCCTACGTTACTCGATTGTCCGCGCTCGACATTCATTAATACTATTGTTGAAACCATCAGTTATTTCCCTTGTTAAACCTTAGTTTTTAAGCACTTCTATTGAGATAGATTATGGACTAGCTAAGGGCTAAATAAAACTTAAATTATAGCTAATAGCGCTTGCCGAGCAACAAGGCGAGGGGCGAGGGGAGGCACAGGGGGAGAGTCGAATAAATTCAGTCAATTTGCTTCCTATATAACTGCTCAAACGCCCGGCAGATATTCTGGCCTAATGATTTTAATAGCCGATGCGTTTTGACCTGGTTGGGTGTTGCCTTATCTGATTCTTCCCAAACGGAAAAATCGGATGATAATGTAATAATACGTCTTTAACAGCAACTGCAAGGGAATGAAAAAGTAAATTATTGCCAACCTGATAAATAGACTAACCTTCTACACTCAGGTCGGAAATGAACCAGCACTTACCTAAAACCCTTATGAATATGCAAAATGATGACGCGATTAGATAAGTTGTCCGCATCCCTATAAATTAATATTGCTAATTAAACAGTACGAAGAATATCTCGGTAGATATTCTGAGGCTTTTGCATCGTTGCTCTATTGGATAACACAAAATGTTCCGGGCACCCTGCAAATACCTCGTTTACATAAATCATTATTAGTGTTGCCCCCGATAAATCGGACAGCGCGGAGTGCTCTACATGTCAAAGTTTCCTAAAAGTGCAAAGGTAGTTATCATCGGTCAAGGTGGGATCGTTGGTGCTTCTGTGGTCCATCATCTAATTGAGAGGGGCTGGGATAATATCGTCGGTATCGATAAATCTGCTATTCCGACTGATATAGGCTCTACTGCGCACGCATCGGATTTTTGTTTCAATACTGCCCATGACCAGATGACTATATTTACCACTAAATACAGCATCGACTTCTTCGAGAAGCGTGGTAATTACGAACGTATCGGTGGTATCGAAGTGGCACGTCACGGTGATTCCGAGCGTATGGATGAGCTTAAGCGCCGCGTTACATCGGGTAAAGCTTTTGGTAATAACGTGCGCATGATGAGCACCGCTGAAGCCAAAGAAAAATTCCCACTACTAGAAGAAGACGTGATTCAAGGTGCACTTTGGGATCCGGATGCCGGCCTGGTTATTCCGCGCTCGCAAACTGTTGCAGGTGACTTAGTTGAAGAAGCTGTGGCAACTGGTAAGTTAGAAATTTTCGCCAATACCTCTTGTACTGGTTTAAAAATTGAAGATGGACGTATTAAAGGTGTTGAAACAGATCGCGGCTATATCGAAGCGGATCACGTGGTGGTTTGCGCAGGTCTTTGGGGCCGTCTGATTGCCGAAATGGCCGGTGAAGATTTACCGGTAATGCCGGTTGACCACCCACTGACTTTCTTCAAAGGATTTGATAAATTTGCCGATACTGGTAAAGAGATTGGCTATCCACTGCTTCGTGATCAGGGCAACTCTGCTTATTTACGTGACACAGGCGACCCGAAAACAGCTGAGGGTGGACAGTTGGAATGGGGTTACTACGAAGAGAAAGAACCGCGTATGTGTCACCCACGCGATATTCTGGAAAAAGAATTTGCCCGTTTGTCTCCTTCACAGCGTGATTTAGAGCTTGAAGAAGTAATAGATCCTCTGGAGCGTGCTATTGAGCTGACACCTGCGCTCGGTGAGCTAGGTTACGACGATAAGTACTCTTTCAACGGTCTGTTGCAAGTAACTGCAGACGGCGGTCCATCAATCGGTGAATCCTCCAATGTTCGAGGCTTGTGGTACGGCGTATCGGTATGGGTTAAAGATGGCCCAGGTACAGGTAAAGTGATCGCCGACTGGATGACAGATGGTCGCACAGAGTTCGACCACAGCAGCATAGATGTAGCACGCGCCTATCCTTTTCAGTGTGAAGAACAATACATTCACGATCGCTGCTATGAATCTGCATTCAAAATATACAACCCACCCGTACACAACCGTGAGCCTTATACTGCTGCCCGTGGCAAGTTCCGCAGCCCGTTTTGGGAACGCGAGAATGAGCTAGGTGGCTACTTTATGGAGCTTTGTGGTTGGGAGCGCGCCCACGGTTACGCCAGCAACGAACATTTACTAGAAGAGTACGGCGACAAAATACCAACACGTGAAGCCGAGTGGGACAGCCGT
>MABF01000305.1 GCA_002163025.1 'Osedax' symbiont bacterium Rs2_46_30_T18 | reverse complement strand
GCTGTTCTTTTATCTTATCTAGCCTGGCAACAAAGACTTTGCCCCATTGCTCCATATCTTTGAGAATAGGAATTAAGGTAGTGCCAAAAGGGGTGAAGCTGTATTCAACCTTAGGGGGAACTTGAGCATAGACATGCCGTAAAATAATACCGTCTTCCTCCAATTCACGTAATTGTTTAGTCAGCATTCGCTGTGTCACCGAAGGCATGAGACGGCGCAATTCATTGAAGCGTTTTACCCCGTCAATTAAATGGTAGAGAATAATCCCTTTCCATTTTCCCCCTATCGCTTCGATGGCGGCTTCAAGCGGGCAACCAAAGTTGTTGCCATAGTTACTGTGCCTCATACTCTCTCTCATCTTATTTTCCAACAGTATACAAAAGGATACTACAGCACATTTTTGTGCGTACTTGCTATGTTTACGAGTATATCTATAATTCTTCAGCTGTGTCCAATCGTACGCAATTAACTATCAGCAGGAGCTGCAAATGAAAGCCATTGGCTACCAAAAATCCCTTCCTATTTCCGATCCATCGGCCCTACTGGATATTGAACTACCCGTACCCGTTGCCAGTGGTCAGGACATATTAGTCAAAATAGAGGCTATTTCAGTTAATCCGGTCGATACAAAAATTAGAGTCAGAGTTACTCCACCTGAGAACCAACACCAAGTATTAGGCTGGGATGCTGTAGGCACTGTGGAATCTGTGGGCGATCAAGTGAGCTTGTTCAAAGTCGGCGACAAGGTCTGGTATGCAGGTGCCATAGACAGATCAGGCAGTAATGCAGAGTATCATTTGGTCGACCAGAGAATTGTGTCCAAAGCTCCACAGAGTCTGAGCGATGTTGAGGCCGCCGCCCTCCCCCTAACTTCCATTACCGCCTGGGAGTTACTGTTTGATCGCTTTAACTTAGATATAAACAGTAGCGGAACTTTACTGATCATAGGTGCTGCCGGTGGGGTGGGATCTATTATGATTCAACTGGCAAAAAAACTGACCAAACTAAAAGTCATCGCTACCGCCTCCAGAGCACAAACCAAAGAGTGGGTCAGCGATTTAGGTGCAGACCTGGTAATTGATCACCATAAGTCGCTACCCGAGCAGTTAAAAGCAGCGGGGTTACAGTCTGTAGATTACGTCGCCAGCCTGACCAATACCGCAGATCATTTAGCGGATATCATAGAAGCTATAGCTCCACAGGGTAAAATGGCCCTCATTGATGATCCTGCTGCGCTGGATATTATGCCCTTTAAAAGAAAGAGTGTCTCAGTGCACTGGGAGCTGATGTTTACCCGTTCACTGTTTCAAACTGAAGATATGATTGCACAGCATCAGCTGCTATCTAAGGTGGCTCAAATGATCGACGAGGGTATACTAAAAACCACTGTTGCCAGTGATTACGGCACCATTAACGCCAGCAACCTTATCGCGGCACACACTTTGCTGGAGTCGGGTAAATCTAAAGGTAAAATTGTGTTAGCTGGCTTTTAAGCGTTGCACTATTGGCTGACAGGGGATGTTGGTCAACTTTAAAGCACTGCACTATAACGCTCCAGGAGGTAACTTTCCCGGGGCTGTTTAATGGCCCTATTCAGCCACAATGGACAAGCTTAAGTAAACACAACCAAAAGCCAATAAAATATGGACTACATCGAAGGGGTAGTATAATTAACCAGTAAAATACTCAGTATTTCGCAGTAAAGACGGTACTTTGAAGATAGCATTAACCTCTCGCCACTAAAGCCCGTATGTTAATTAACCACTGTTAATTTAGTTACAGATTATTACTTTATAATGTTGCATAAGAAAAATAAGCATGTAATATACGCAACATCTTCACCGCATGGCGAAGAGCACTTTATAGGACTATAGCTCAGTTGGTTAGAGCGCTACCTTGACATGGTAGAGGTCGGCAGTTCGAATCTGCCTAGTCCTACCAATTCTCTTGTAAAATCAACATCTTAC
>MABF01000011.1 GCA_002163025.1 'Osedax' symbiont bacterium Rs2_46_30_T18 | reverse complement strand
TATACACCTTTTACAGCGATCGACTTTGCGCTACGCGCTGGAAAAAGTGGATATTGATACTCGAAAGTCAATGTTGTCATACACAGGGAAGGGTAGAGTTGGAAGTTGGAAGTTGGAAGTTGGAAGTTGGAAGTTGGAAGTTGTGAGTTGGAAGTCGTAAGTCGTAAGTCGTAAGTCGTAAGTTGGAAGTTGTGAGAATAAACTTATAGCTTAGCAGATAACTTATGGGCTTCTTCTACTGCGATGGCGTGGCGCATTGCCAGGGCCCGTTCGTCTTTGTCGTAGCCACCGCCAATGACGGTGGCGACCGGGATTTTCAATTCTACACAACGCTTTAATACATGGTGATCCCGGGCACGAATGCCATCCATACTGACGTTTATTAGCCCCAGAGGATCATCTGTAAAGATATCTACTCCGGCATCATAAATCACAAAATCAGGCTGACACAGTGCCAGTGCCTGTTCAAAACCATCGGCCATCAGTTGCAGGTAAGTATCGCTGTCTGCAGCCACCGGGATGTTTATGTCTAAATCACTTTGCGCTTTGCGCGCTGGGAAGTTCTTCTCGCAGTGCACAGAGCAAGTGAAGACATTGGGCTGATCAGCTAATATTCGCGCAGTACCATCACCTTGATGCACATCCAGATCAAAGATCAAAATACTGCTGGCGCTGCCTTGGGTCAGTAGGCTACTCGCTGCAATCGCTAAATCATTGAGAATACAAAAACCTGAGGCGTAATCATAGTGAGCGTGGTGGGTGCCTCCGGCTAAATGGCAGGCAATGCCGTGCTTTAAGGCCAGGTGGCAAGTGAGCAAAGTACCTACCGGTGAAATTAAGGTTCGCCGCACTAGACCAGCGCTCCAGGGAAGGCCCATACGGCGCAATTCTTTTTTATCCTGCTTATTGTTAACAAAACGCTGTAGGTAATCAGAGCAGTGGGCCGTTTCTAACAGCGCCATCTTTGCTGTGCCGGGGCGGTAAGTATTACTGGCGTTGGCAATTCCCTGCTGCTGTAAATATTCGTGCAACAGCCGAAATTTTTGCATTGGAAAGCGGTGTTTATCTTCAAAGTCGTAGCTGTAGTGCGGGTGAGTAACAAGGGGTAATGACATAGTACTACTTATCTAAAGCTAACCGCAAAAGGGTCAGGGGTTGAATTGAACGCTAGCCGTGCTATGTTACAAAAAAATCATATTGATTTAAACCGCCAGCTGCGCTGTGATACGCAAGCACATAAGATACAGGTTTAATTCTATTAAAAGTAAGTTAGCAGAAAATAGTAAAATAAGCTGCAGCTATATAAATTATAACAATAAATATCAACGACTTGCTTGGGGATGTTAAGCTACTGTCAGTCGCTGCCATTTAACTAAATAACTGCCTGACAGGAATTAACCTGGATATTCTGCATTTATACTTTTTTATCATTGCTCTAATAGCGTCTGCAATATCTGCTGTCGTTGGCTTTGGTTCAGCATTGATTCTCATTGGTGCCTCTTCGATGATCTACGATATAAAATGGAGCATCGCTATCACCACCTTTTTGTATTTCTACAATACAGCACTGAAAAGCTACAGGTTTCGAAAAAATATTGATCTATCCCTGACCTTGAAAATAACTGCTCTGTCCATTCCTGGAGCGTTTTTAGGCGCCTATTTGTTACTCAATATACAAGCTCAGGTCATCCATCTGTTACTTGCTCTGCTCGCGTTGTTATACTTGGTAACTGACTACTTTAAGTTAAATCGCCCTGTGGCAGTTACCGACAAAGCACTCTGTGGTTGTGGTTTTGTGTATGGCTTTATTTCCGGAGTTGCAGGCAGCGGTAGCATTGTAAAAGCAATAGTTTTTAAACATATCAAACTGCCTAAAGAAGCTTTTGTTGCCACTATGGCGGCCTCTGCTCTGCCGCTTAATGTCATTAAAATAGGCATTTTCTCTGCGGGTGCTCTTGTCGGTTTATCGGATATACCGCTGATATTGTTACTCCTGGTCTCAAGTTTTCTGGGAATCCAGTTAGGCAAAAAAGTACTGGCGAAAATATCTCAACATTTTTTTGAAAAATTAGTGCGGTTAATGTTATTGGCGTTGTCTGTAAAGTTAATGTATTCGGCACTCGCCTGATATGCGAACATTGTCAGATTAATCAAACTGACTTTATGACGCCATGGCTGTTTCATCTGCAAGGAGTTCAATGAGAAATTCACATGTTCTATTCGTCCCGCTGATCACAGCGTTGATGGTTTGTTTAACGCCAACTGTGCAGGCAAAAAGCCAATGGACAGTGCTAGAGAGGATAGAGAGATTTACTAACCAAACTCATCATTGGGGGCAAAAGGGTCAAGCCTCTGCGAATAATGGTTGGTCAGATTACGGTGAATTAAAAATCAGACTTAGTGATGAGAAATATATATTACTTCAGCAATGGCATACCGAGCTATTACTTGAAGTCTACTCAAATAAATCCACCACTGCTAGCTTCAAGGCGCTGAGCATACCGGGGGCTGGGATGTTTTTCAGTCCCCGAGGTGCAAATAATTGTGCATCTGATTCTGTAGTACAAGTAGGCATGTTTGCTGAGATGACATTGTTTTATATTGCACAGATGTTTCCACAGGGACCGTCTAAATTGTTAGAGAAGAGTGCATTTAAGGCTCGTGGCGCGCACGCTGAGTTTAGATTTATGAAGTTAGCAGTGGAGATTAACAAGCCCTGGAAAGTATCGGGGAGGGTGCGTATGTCAGAGCCGGGTAAACATAAACTGGAAATAACCAGTCCTGATAAACATTCCGCTGTTGTAGATTGGAGTAGCCAACAAAAACAGCTGGTAGATGCATCTGAACGGTTGGAAAACTGGGATAGTTGCTGGATCGGCTCACATCAAGTGCAAAAGGATGGCAGCAGAGCATTTAAAACAGATATTGCAGATAGCCAAAACATAACAACTTTTTCTCAAATTCGAGAGCAATTGGATTAATGAAGTCCTAGTCAAAATATTAACAAACAGCTTTATAGCAGTTTAAAAGCAAGCTATGTGATCGAATTAAACAGGAATTTGCTCTAGAAAGCTCTTTGCTTATTGAGAATAAACGGGGTTATCACTCAGTTCTTTTTTCAAAAAATCGACAAAGCATCTTACTTTGAGTGGCACGTAAAGATTGTGCGGACAGATAGCATTCAAGGGTATTGATTCGATCTTGTAACCGGTCAATATTTACTCAAACGTCCTGACTTCAGATGATCATTAAGCATCCAGGTAGGTAGCTGAGAAATCCCTAGTCCCGTCAGAGCAACCTCCAAAAGGGTATCATTATTACTGCTACGAAAACTACCCTGAGCCTTCGCTGAACGCTCTTCGTTTTCTTTAAAGTGCCTAATGTTAATAACGTTAAACAGTGAAAAGCAATGCAATTCTGCCACTTTAAACCCTCCGCAATAGTGGGCATATTTTTGTATTGCCAGCAATAAGGTGATGCAACTAATGCCATTTTATTATCAAATAAGTATCTGGTAACCAATGATGAATCTTCTGATTTTTTAGCCCTTATGGCGATATCAATGCTCTGAGCAATTAGGTCAATCTGAACATCACTGGCTGCTAGGTCAATTTTAATTTCAGGGTACTGCTCAATAAAAGATTTAATCAAGGGGGGCAGTACTATCCGTGCTATTGGAATTGGGGCAGCGATTTTAATTGCCCCTTTGGGGAATGCTGTCCCTGTGCGAGCCGCGGCATCGGCTTCATCAATCTGTGCCAATATAAAAAGACACTTTTTTAAATATCCACTGCCCATTTTAATCAGTGATAGCTTTCTGTTACTGCGGGTTAGTAATTTAACACCCAGTAATGATTCAAGCCCTGAGACCCTTTTGTTCACGGGCGGTTAAATATTTTGGCTGCAGGTCGTGCCGGACTTCCCGAAGAAATAGCCAAGACTGTATTGTTCCTTGCCTCTGATGATTCATCGTATCTCTATGGCGTCGATATACAAGTGGAGGGGGCATGAATCAAACAGGTTGGCCGACACAGTGATAATTATAATTTTATAAGAGATACGTTTATTTGGGTCTAAGTTTTTCTCTGGTTCCATCCAAATTAGCTCGTCACCTAGTCAAGGGTAGACAATCTATTAAAAGAGCCAGCTAGTCTACTAAGTCAACGCCTGTCCTTCGAATTGGTCCCAGGATTTATTCAATCACTACAGTCTGCCCATTAAATATCATCCATCCCAATATAGAATGATTAAAATTCCCGTTAAGTCTATTAATTTAAGACCAGAATGAACCTATAGTTAATCAAGTTAAAAAGCCAGCCTCCTAAAGGTCGAGCAACTCAGGATAATTTCCTCTTGACCCTCAAAAATATCCATTGGGATCTTCTTTTCAGGTCAATGCAAAAAGGTACCTAAGTTAAATACTAAGTCTGTTCAAGGTTCTGGACCATTGGGGTTTTATTTAAGGTATCAGCACTGCAGCAAGTAGCGTCTGAATTCGCACTAGGTCACTTACATATTGTACAGAATATATTTAGGAACCGAATGTAGTGATTGATAATAAGTCAGTTAACAAATTTGTTATAGAGATCTTGCGACTTGTTTTATTAAACACAAGCAGCGCAATTATCATTCTAGTAATTAAGGCTAAAAGCATAGCCGGCAACAAAATATGTCTAATACAGACTAGATGATTACTTATGCAAAGCTGTACGGACTAACTAGTAGGTCAAATTTAGAAGGCCATATAGGAAGGAGAGAGATGTCATTAAATCCACTAAAAAAATAAATGGGATGAAATTTACACGGGGCAACATGAACTGTGAAAGTGTCTTCACGCGTCATGAAGGCAATACCAATATTTTGGTCAACGGGTTCCCAATGATGAAACCTGTTTCAACGCACTTGCGCCAATACTTTGTAGGCAGGGTAGAGCAAGTTGAAATTTGTATCAAAGTCTGCGATGCCGCACAAGCCTACATTAAGAATAAAATCGACAGTAATCAAGCTAATTTGGGTGTTCAAGTTGATAAAAGACATGACAATATTTCCCAGCTTGAATGCCTGTTTGTGGACCTTTTCGTTTCAAATGAGCAAGCAATGTCATGAAATTATTGGTTGCAGAGGATGATAAAACCACACAATTGATTTTAGCTTCGGTATGCACAAAGTGGGGGTATGAAGTTGTTTGTGTAAATGATGGTCTAGCCGCATGGCAAGTTATGCAGGGCAATGATGCTCCACAATTAATGGTGATAGACTGGGAGATGCCGCACATGAGCGGCATAGATCTGTGTCAGCATATACGCGAGGAATATACAGATAACCCGCCTTATATCATCTTGTTAACCTCGCGCAACGAAACTCAAGATGTCGTTCATGGGTTGAAAAAAGGCGCCAATGACTACATTGTCAAACCCTTTAATATTGATGAATTGCAAGTAAGAATTTCGGTGGGAAAACGTGTTCTTAGATTACAAAATCAATTACATGCAACTCATAATGTTTTAAGCATTGAGAGAGCGATTATTGAAGATATCATTTTGGGTATGAATGCCGGAGCAGCTTTTGAAAATAATTTTCTTCGCTCAATACAAGCGGCAGTAGAAAAGACATCAGGTGATATCTTATTGGCTTCGAGTTGCCCTGACGGTAGACAGCATGTGTTATTAGGTGATTTTACCGGTCATGGTCTTACCGCCGCACTCGGTGGGCCCATTGCCTCTGAAATTTTTTATAAGATGACTTCTAAAGGTTTGACTATGGATGAAATTGGTAATGAAATTAATCGCTACATGTGCAATAAAATGCCTACCGGCTTGTTTCTTGCGGCAATATTATTTGAAGTTAATCCGCAACGAGATTCAGTAAGAATATGGAATTGCGGTATGGAAGATGTACTCTGTTTTCGAAATGCTAGTCTTGTAAAATGTATTCAATCGACTCGACCCGCACTGGGGATAATTAAAGCCGAGTTAAATAATGTGGTAATGCTTGCCTTTGAAACAAAGGACAAATTATATGCCTATTCCGACGGAATCATAGAAACGGCCAGCCCGGATAATGAAATGTTCGGCCGTGAGCGATTAATTACCAGTATCAGTGAAATGCTGAAAAATAACAGAGATATACAAGAAATTCATGATGACGTTCATGCCTTTAGGGCTACTCAACTAAAAACGGATGACCTCACTATAGTAGAAATAAGTTTATAGAGTGAGATAAATCGATAAAATAGTCTATGCAGATAGCAGCAGAGCTCACCAATGATTTTTGGCATTTCGATGCAATGGGTAGTGAGGGTGTATCAATTAAATGTGCAAAATAACAAAAGTTAAAAAGCAAGCAGGTAGAAAACAAAAGTCACCTTTTATTGATTGTTAAAACCTCTTATTGTCTTTGTTCGAAGCTTTAGGAAGGGTAGCAGTGGTTTACTGGTTATTCAGGATGCAGTAGTCATTGATAGTTGTTCTTTTAGATACTCGACAAAGACCAGTGTTTTGTTTGGAGGCCTTTCTTTGCGGGGGTAAATTGCGCAAATATAGTTCCCGATAACTTCCAATTGCTCTGGGAACAATACCACCAACCGACCCTCTTCAATGTCTGGGCCAATGATAAAATCGGAAAGCTGGCATATTCCCCAACCTGACAGGGCCGCCTGGCGAACTAATTGTGCATTGTTTGCCGCTAAGCTCCCTGAGGGCTGGACCGTGTCAGTTTGTTGATCTCGAATTATCTCCCAATTGTTTTGCTCGCAACTCGTACTAGATCTAATACAATTATGATCTTTAAAATTAGCTAAAGACTGGGGAGTGCCATGGGAGGCTAAATACTCTGGGGACGCACAGATCAGTTGACGACTGGGTGCTAATTTCACACATGTTAACAGCTTTGATTTAATTTCACCTATGCTCAATGCCACATCCATATCGTTGGCGGTCATGTCTGGGCAGAATTCAGCCTGATTAAGATCAACTTGGATACCTGGATAGCGACTAAGGAAACCTGAAATTAAGGGGAGGATTATGTTCGGCGAACATGCATCCATCCCAGTGATGCGCAAACATCCACTTGGTTTCCTATGGCGTGAGGTTGCGGTAGCAGCTTCCTCGGCTTGATCAATGTCGATGAGAATGGCTTTGCAATGTACATAGAAGTCTTGGCCTGCATCGGTTAAGGTTAAATGACGCGTGGTACGCGTCAGTAAGCGTACTCCCAATCGCTCTTCAAGTGCACTAATAAATTTGCTCACCGATGAAGGGTTGCGGTGTAGTCTTCTTGCCGCAGCTGCCAGACTGCCAGCGTTGACGACCTGAACAAACACCTCCATTTCAATAAGTTTGTTCATATCAGCGGCCCCCCTCCTGTAAACTTGAATTGGTATTTGTCTGGAATGATTGAGATTCCTATTATGTATATTATTTTTGAGAATGAAAAGGGTTATAAGAAACACATTTGAATTGCAGGGTTATTGTGAGTTAATCGATACATTTTTATGGATTTAAACTTGAAAGCGAAGTTCAGCAACAGACGTGGAAGGGATTTAGTATCGGGGTAGCTGCCTTTGAAGGTCGGGCTATTTTTTTCGCCGTTATGTTATTACATATAACTGAACTTTTGTTGTGGTTTTTAGCGTGTATCAATCTGTTAATCGAGGTGCTGGATTAGAGGAATTGAAACTAACAAAAAGAAATATAGAGCTGAAAACGGATGCACAAAATACCGGAAATAACGAATATTATGGAGGGTGCCAAGCACTTTCATCAATGTATGTGTCTTTAAGCCTTACTCACTGATGCAGTGCTTATGGTATACCGTGAGTTTTTTGTCAGCCCCCAGCAGTTGCCTGTTAGCTTTAACATTATACAAGTGTCCGCGCTGAATCACATTGGGGAAATGACAATGTGCTAGCGCTTTTTTTAAGAGAGACATTTAAACTTTCTTGATGATAATTCTTCTTCCAGATGTGCAACGAAAGCCAGCGTTTTTTTAGGGGATCTCTTTTTTCGAGGGTAAATTGCGCAAACATAATTTGTGATAGTATCCAGCTGCTCTGGGTATAGTACCACCAGGCGACCCGCTTCTATATCTGGATTGATGAGAAAGTCTGAAAGTTGGCATATTCCCCAGCCAAGTAGTGCCGCCTGGCGAATCAATTGAGCGTTACTTGCTACTAAATTTCCCGATGGCTGAATTTTTTCGGTTTTCTTATTGCGATTCAGCTCCCAGTTATTGAACTTATGACTCGTACTAAAGCCAATACAATTGTGGTCTGCAAGGCAAGCTAATGACAGGGGAGTGCCATGGATTGCAAGGTACTCCGGGGACGCACATATCAGGCGACGACTGGGCGCTAATCTCACACATTCTAACCCCTTTGTGGTAACTTCGCCTATACGTACTGCTACATCCATATCAGCGGCAACCATGTCTGGGAAATACTCCGCCTGGTGAAGATCTATTTGGATACTAGGGTAACGACGTAGAAAACCTGAAACCAACGGTAGAATAATATTGGGTGAACATGCATTCATACCTATTACACGCAGACGTCCACGCGGTTCAGTATGGTTTGCAGATGCTGCTTCTTCGGCATCATCAATGTTGATGAGAATAGCTTTACAGTGTTCAAAAAAATCTTCGCCGGCATCTGTTAAGGTTATATTACGTGTCGTCCTTGTTAGTAAACGGACCTCAAGTCGGTCTTCAAGTGCACTGATGATCTTACTCACCGACGATGGGTTCCGGCGAAGCCTTCTGGCTGCAGCCGCTAGGCTGCCAGCGTCGACAACCTGAATAAATGTCTCCATTTCAATCAGTTTGTTCATATTTTGCATCCATATTGCAAATATGGAAATGCACAAATTTGGAATGACAAAATGTTTGACGGGTTACTAACCCCACTAAACTGTGGCTGCTCTTCCTTGATCACTACAATTACTGTATTAATATGACTGATCCTGATAATTATTAAGATTCAGATTACTGCGAAAGGCTAAATCCGCTCCAAGAGTTATTTATACCTCTTTTCAATTCTGACAATAATAGACATTGAAGGAATCTTAATCATTCCATATTGGCACGCGCGAGTGTTCACTGGTGAAATACTGGGATATGAAAAGCTAAAGTATTATCAATTCAATAGAACCGGCAGGCCAAAATTGGTGGATTCTGGGAGTTTAAACCTCTCTGGATAAAGTATAGTAAAGGATGGTTTATAGGCAACTACACGATGCATGTAGCTCATCGTTAACGTTCGAAGCTCAAACATTTACAATGACTCTCAAAAACTTCAGCTTGCAGTAACGCAAGTGCATTTTAATTAAAACCTAGGGTCAAGAGTGATAGATTTTACTTCAAGATAATAAATCCACGGCACGAGTATGTTGTAAGACGACTATATAAAAAGGTAGGCACATAATGACGATACATAAGTTGTCATTTGGTGAAATAACAAAACTCAGTCCTAATTTGGCTGAGGTCATAATTGACGATTATGTAGAAATGGATTTGAAAATATTCGGTTAATATCATAAGTTTTTACTCACCACCTTGAACATTCGCGTATTTTGTTGATCAATAAAATCCATCAGTACACTTATACCATTGAACTTCAGTAATATTTAGGAATGCTCCCTGAAGCCATTTCAATGGCTGTGCTCGCATATAACTCTGGCACTAAAAATCCTAAAAATAACTTTATCTTCATTCCAGAAGGATACCCTAGGATATACAGATATTCAAAGAGCGTAAAACTACGATGAACTGGCTTGAAAGTAGAAAACAATCATCTAATTGACTACTTAACGGCTTAAACCTTGCACCGAAAGAGCCAGCATGAGGGGCCCCACAGGCCGTTTTCTTAGAACAGTAAATATTAAGCCAACTATGAATTTCATTTAAGTTATTATCTACGATGCGGATGAACGTGTCAGCTCTCACCGAAAGCAAGCTGTTTGAGCAATTTTGGCACGTTGCACTGCACATGAGAGTATCGGCCCCAAAGCAGCTACTGTGAGTGTTGAGGAAATGGATGTATTCGAAGTTTTGAGCGGATGATCACCTATGCTGGCCTTTTAATAATTCTTCTTTTAAGTATTTGACGAAGGCCTGAGTTTTGTACGGAGTCCTCTTCTTACGAGGAAATATTGCGCAAACATGATTTATGATAGTCTTCTGTTGTTTTGGGAATAACTCCACCAATCGTCCTTCTTGAATGTCGGAGCCGATAATGAAACTCGATAGTTGACATATTCCCCAACCAGAAAGCGCCGCCTGTCTAATTAATTCAGCATTGTTAGCTATGAAACGCCCTGAGAGTTGAATTTTTTCGGTTTGCGTATTGTGACAGAGTTCCCAAGGGTTGAATCGGGATTTGGTATTAAATCCAATACAATTATGATCTGCCAGATTGACTAATGACTGGGGACTACCATATGTTGCGAGATATTCTGGTGACGCACAAATCAGCAGGCGGCTTGGTGCCAATTTTACACATTCAAGGCTCTTTAATGTAATCTCGCCAATGCGCAATGCCACATCCATGTCTTCGTAAACTAACTCCTTTCCAAACTCAGCCTGACTAAGATCTATTCGGATGTTGGGGTAATCAGTAACGAAGCCCGATATCAAAGGGAGTATGATGCTGGGTGAGCATGCATTTAGACCAATGATACGCAGTAGTCCTCGGGGTTCTGTATCCCGAGATGCCGCCGCTTTTTCCACTTCGTTAATGTGAGTGAGAATAGCTTTACAATGTTCAAAAAAGTCGCTGCCTACATCAGTCAACAGTAGGTTACGTGTCGTCCTTTTCAATAAAAGTACCCCGAGACGATCTTCAAGTGAACTAATTATTTTGCTCACCGACGATGGGTTTCGTCGAAGCCTACTGGCAGCAGTTGCTAGACTACCTGCATCGACAACCTGAACAAAGGTCTCCATTTCTATCAGCTTGTTCAAATTCCTTGTCCCTAATTCAGTTTTTAATTTTTTGCTAGCTTTACCACTTGGTAAAATACTTATATCTCTTTTTAATCCACAATAATGGTCAGGTTTGGAATGTTTGTTATTCCAAATTGGGATCTGTTTGAATTTACATCAGAAATATAAAATATAGACTAATTTTGCTATTCCTTCACTATTCATTTATAAAAATGTTATTTTTCAAACATTGTTTAGCTGTTTTTAAACCTACAGAAACCATATCGTTATCGGCTTCCTAAGTACTTTAAATTATTCCAGAGTTAGTTCAGGAAATGCCTCGTGAAAATGTCAGAAGCGCTACTAAGGAATGATTAGAATTCCAATTTATTCCATTATGTCGTCGAAAACTTAAACTATATTTTAAAGTACTGAAAATAGTTTCTGTGAATATGTTCATAGAGCTCCTTACAATAGATTACAAAGAATTTAGGATAATTTGGTCTTTGTGAAATAAAAAATATTAAGACTTTAATTACTATTTCCTGAGCATATTACTCAGGAGAAAAAGGAGAAGTTGGCACCATTATCGCGATAGTGGTTTTGTCCAATATTTGATAACGCAGGAAGGAAGAGGTTTGAATCTAGGTAAAAGGTTACTTA
>MABF01000025.1 GCA_002163025.1 'Osedax' symbiont bacterium Rs2_46_30_T18 | reverse complement strand
CAACCCAATCGCGATGGAAGAAGGTTTACGCTTCGCTATCCGTGAAGGTGGTCGTACTGTTGGTGCTGGTGTTGTATCAAAAATCACTAAGTAATACTTAGCTGATCTAAAAAAGCCCTCCAAGTGAGGGCTTTTTTGTGCCTGTATGAGTGCGAATTCAAACTGCTAATGAATATATATTTCCTTAAGCTATCTATTTCAGCTAAATAGCACTTTGTTAATTAAGTTTTGTAGTATGGTTAAGTTTGGCTGTAATATTGTCATCGATCTACTGCTGAGTAGATAAGATAGACGTTGTAGTATCCACTATTAATTAATTAGCATTATTATCAATGGAGTTGCACTAGTGTTGGACAGTTTATTAACAGCAAATGTTCTAGTTGCTTTCAGTATTTATTTTCTCGGAGTTGCCAGTCCAGGTCCAAGTAATCTGGCGATTATGGGAATGGCAATGAGCGGCAGTAGAAAATCGGCGCTGATGATGGCCCTGGGTGTGATTAGTGGTTCTGTGTTCTGGGGGCTGTTAGCTGCATTTGGTTTGTCGGTAGTGCTGGCTAGTTTCTCGGGTTTATTAGTGGCTATCAAAATCAGCGGCGGGCTGTACTTGCTGTGGTTGGCGGTTAAATCTGCGCGATCTGCTTTGACTAAGGAGTCAAATGTGCAGGTCAGTCAAAAAATCGTTGAATCAAGCAGTCTAAAGATATTCTGTAGTGGGGCAGCAATACATCTTACTAACCCTAAAGCAGTGTTTGTTTGGATGTCGATTGTATCATTTGCCATGCCTGTGAATGCGCCGGTCTCCGCTGTGTTGATGGTAGTGTTGGGTTGTTGCATGATTGGAATAGTCGTTTTTTGCAGCTATGCATTACTGTTTTCAACCCTGCTTGCCAGACAAGTTTATATGAAATTGCGCCGATATTTTGAGTCTTGTCTGGCACTATTTTTTGGCTTTGCAAGTTACAAAATGCTCACTTCAAAAATAGTAGAAAGTTAACATTCAGTTCGAGTCTATCGGGTTGAGGCTGTGCAGTCTCGTCCAGTTTGGAATAATTTTCTGAAAACTGATTAGTCTGTATCAGGTAGTTGCACAGCCTGTATTTGTAGTCTGGTGTTATTTCAAAGCGCAATAGTCGGAAATGCCTTCAATTGTATTTCGAGTAAATGGCTGTTGTTACCGGGGAGCTACTATTTTTGTTTACTGGCACGCATTGCCTAAAATCCAATTTCAATTTAAGTGAGTTAGATTCCATGGGCAAAAGCGCTCCAATGTATTTGCAATTAAGACAGCAGTTAGTCGATTGGATCAGAGAAAAAAATTTGACCAGCCAGGATAAGCTCCCTGCAGAGCGGATTCTGGCGAGTAAATTTACCACAACCAGAGTGACACTGCGTCAGGCTTTAGCTCAACTTGAAGCAGAGGGGGTTATATTCAGATCTAATCGCCGCGGTTGGTTTGTTACGCCCGACAGGTTGAGTTACGACCCTAGCAAGGACATTGGCTTCAACGTGTATGTTCAGCAGCAAGGTTCTATCCCTCGAACCGAAACCATTAGTAAAGAGCTAATTCTAGCGCCCAGGTGGTTAGCAGATAAATCCGGTTTAGAAGTTAATACTCCTATCTTTCATTTTGTCAGACGCCGTTATGTCGATGAAAGGGCATTGTTAATCGAGCATAATTATATTAACCCTGAAGGCTGCGCTGGATTAATGGCGCTCAACACTGATGATTCACTTTGGCAATTGTTGCGCGACCAATACAGTTTGCAGCCGGCTTCGCGTAATATTGAAATGTATCCACAAGCCTTGGTTGACGACACTGCTGATCTGTTAGGCGTTAATACCGGTAGCGCGGGGTTGTATTTGCAGCGAATAAGTTATGATGATGTCGGCAGGTTCTTAGAATTTGATCATGAGTATTGGTTACACGATGCCTTAAAATTAGTTGTTAATGTCAAGGGTTAGACTTTAGTTTTAAAAAACGATGGTACTAAATTAAACACATTTTTTTAGAGTCTCTCTAAAATAACTGAATATCTCCTAAACCTATTTTTTCCCTCTACTTTTTCCTGCTAGACAGTGGATGACTTGTATTTGAGTTGGCTACTTTGTTAGCAGGACTGCGTCCATTAAGTGCACTTGGTTAAAATTCTGAATATTACTGTTATGTGAAGATTTTAAAAAGTGCCTTTTTTTTGTACAAATCCGATAGCCAATTTGTTATATTATATAATC
>MABF01000080.1 GCA_002163025.1 'Osedax' symbiont bacterium Rs2_46_30_T18 | reverse complement strand
CTGCCCTGATCACTATTAGCTATAAAATCAATATCTTATCACCACACATTGATAGCTCAAACTGCGAAATGCGCCCTCTATTTACATACCAACCGCAGTATCATTGCAAAAATATGCAACAGCTTTCAATTAACACTTCCCTATCTGGCCATCTTATCTAAGATGGTGTTAGATAAAATTGAAAGCACACAACTGTGCGACAGAAAAACTATTCGCAAGCTCATACCTAAACACTGTATTAGCCGGATAATACTTTCTCTATCCTTTAGAGAAGTGACAATTGCCGACCAACTCAGGAAAATGAACAATACTTGATTTGAATTTGCAAAGAGGAAGTCACTCCAAGATTGGGAACTGACTATCTGTGCTAACTAATTAACAGCGCTTACAAAGTTAAAAAATAGTATAGTAGCAAATATCAATTTCTCTGACCTTTTCAAACACAGCTATCCCATAGCAACAGACAAACAATGCAACAGCTTTAGGCATTATTCTGTTTTTAGGACTCTATTAATGTTCAGCAATCCAGACCGATTTTCCAACCTGAAACTCGACCTCAGCGGCGGGCTAACGGCTGCCATCATTGCACTACCTTTAGCACTGGCTTTTGGCGTTTCCTCGGGTGCCGGAGCTGTTTCCGGTCTCTATGGGGCGATCTGTGTCGGTTTATTTTCCGCACTTTTTGGCGGTACCGCTACTCAGATATCAGGCCCAACCGGACCTATGACGGTAGTAATGGCATCCGTGTTTACCTTGTTTATCGCTAAAAATCCAGACAACGGCTTACTGCTAGCCTTTAGCGTAGTCGTAATGGCCGGCTTGCTGCAGATAGCGATGGGCTTTCTAAAACTGGGCCGCTATATCACTATGGTGCCTTTTCCGGTCATTTCCGGGTTTATGTCAGGTATTGGCGTAATCATCATTATTTTGCAAATAGCCCCGCTGCTGGGTCACAGCCCCAGTAGCGGTGTGCTCAACACTATCAACACCATTCCCACTATGCTCGAGCAAGTCAACTTTTATGCTGTGGGTCTGTGCTTAAGCACCTTAGTCATTACGCTGTTTTATCCCAAGCAAATTGCCAGGTATGTGCCTGCAACCCTGGCGGCACTGATTATTGGCGTACTGGTATCTCTGCTGTTGCTTCCCCGGGGCAGCATTTCAGTGATAGGTACCATTCCCACACAGTTACCCGATATTTTAATTCCACAACTGGATATGCCGCTATTATGGGACATGTTAACGAGTGCTATGTTATTGGCTATATTAGGGGCTATTGACTCACTGCTTACATCTCTGGTCGCCGACACTATGACCAAAACCGATCACGACTCAGACAGAGAATTAATCGGCCAGGGCATAGGTAATATTGCTGCGGGGTTGATCGGAGGACTGCCTGGCGCGGGAGCCACCATGCGCACTGTTGCCAACATCAAGGCGGGGGCCAGAACAAATATATCCGGGATATTTCACTCGTTAATCTTATTGACACTATTACTCGGGGCCGCGCCACTGGCCCAAAGCATTCCCCATGCAGTGCTGGCAGGCCTGCTGTTAAAGGTGGGGCTCGATATCATTGATTTCCCAACCATGCGCCGCTTGCATAAGTTCCCGCCGGTGATCATCGCACTGCTACTTGGAGTACTTTTCTTAACTGTATTTGTCGATTTAGTAACTGCGGTCGCTGCTGGTATTTTCTTTGCCAATATTATAACCGTGCGCCGTTTCGCCGATAACCAATCGCAATCTATGAGCGTCATCAATCATCTGGATGAAACCCATGGGCAGCTAAGCGCCTCTCAAGCTCAGTACTTAATAGCGGCATGTGGAAAAGTACAAGTTCTACACTTCAATGGCCCGATCAGCTATGCCTCAATTAAAGCAATCAAGCTTAAGTTTCAAAATATTAAAGACTATAAAGTAATGATTTTTGATTTCTCACTGGTATCCAGTATCGATATTTCAACGGCCATTGCGATCGGTC
>MABF01000264.1 GCA_002163025.1 'Osedax' symbiont bacterium Rs2_46_30_T18 | reverse complement strand
GAAGAGCTAGACAGCTCCAAAGAAACTCCCACCGGCATCTTTGCCCTGACCATTCCCCACTCTTGCGAAAAAGACGTGGTGATTCCTGCCATAAGCCAGCTATGTAAGGAATTCCCCCTGATTCAGCCACAAGTTCATGTGACCGATAGCCCCCAGGATTTAATCCAAAATAAACTGGATGTGGCCATCTATGGCGGTGAATTAAAAGACAGTAACTACCGCGCTCTGCCCATGGGCAGCGCCAGTGAAATTTTTTGTGCTACACCGGCCTATGTACAAAAACACGGAATGCCCAGCCAGCTTAAGCAATTGCAAGATCACAACTTCATCGCCACCTCCTGGCAAAAAAAACCGTTGGCGGTTTACAACAATAATGATTTAAGCAAAAAAATAGCGCTGGATGTGGACTTCTTTGCCAATACCAACACCCTGCCCAGCGCTCTGGAAATGGCCTTGCATCATATGGGCATTATATTGTTGCCCGAGTTCACGGTTCAGTCGAATATTGCCAGCGGCCAACTGGTACGAGTATTACCCGAATATCAGGGCTGGCAGTGGCCATTTTATATGGTGCATAGATTTCAAGGAGAAAAGCCCATTCACATCACCCGCTTTTATCAACTGGTGAAACACTTTTTTGCCAAGGCCAATGCGCGGGGTTAATGAATACAAAACTATTGGCTGTCTCCTAGTAAATTTAAGAGGTATTAAGGCAGCTTAAATGGTTCCTAATGGTGCATGCTGGGTATTAATAGAGCAGTAAAAGCTGACTCAAAATAGCCAGTAATAAATTGGCATGAGACCCCCACCGTCAACTTTACTATAGCGTGCTATTGATCCTTGCGGTGGTTTTAAAATAGGTCAAATATGTTTCCTTTTTTGTGTTCACATAAAAGGAAAGTCCATGCCTTACCAAGCAAAAAATTACACTCACATTCAGCACATTGCTTTTGAAGCACCCACCTTTGAAGCAAATACATATGGCAATGAGTCATACACCTCAAAATTAAAGACAAATATTAACCTGCCCTATGCTCAAAACTTATCAACAGATGTAAAAAATAGAATTTTAACTGTGGTACATCTAATCCAAACTGCACAACAGACTCTTATTAAAAATGGTAGCGATGCTCCAACCTGTTTAAAAGTTTTTACCATTCCAGAATTCTACTTCCGACCCGATAAAGCTGAAGCTAACTGCCTTGACCGTAGCTATAGTGAAAACACAAAAAATGCCATTGTTAAGAATTTAAGAAGCATGCTCGGTCGTCCAGATTACAAAGATTGGCTATTTGTACTGGGCTCTATAATTTGGACGGTGAAACTAAATAAAATGGAGGGTTTAAATCCAATCCAGGCTAACGTAAACGATACAGATCAGGGCGTACGTAATACTTGCATGATGATGAAAGGAGGGAGTACTGATGCACCCATTCAGCTCTTTGATAAGGTTCACTTATCTTCCATTAACGAAATAAGTGAAGCCGCGTGGTCTGGCAAACATTTCAACGCTCTACAAGCGAGACCTAAAATAAGTGCATTTTTTGAATCTTTTAACTCCCGAAAAAATTGCTTATTTAAATTCGATAATTTAACCATTTGCGCTGAAATTTGTCTCGACCATCACAATCAATTACGAGTTGCGCAAAAAACTCTGGTCGAAATGGCATTATTAGGTCAAAAAGAAAAAGCCCACCTTCATTTTGTGATTGCCTGCGGCATGCCAATTGAACAGGAAAGTATATCTTGCAAACAAGACGGCTACCTAATTCGTAATGATGGTCATGGAGGAACCAAACCCTTCTCTCAAACTGTACTGGTTAATTTTATGAAAAAAGATTATTGCGAATTTAAAAACAGTACCGGCCAGTCATTAAAAAGAGAGGATATGGCGAACTGGAGTTATCCAGACAGTAAAAATAGCATTAACAATAAAGCGGATCGAAACCATCTCACCGAAGGCTTAAC
>MABF01000090.1 GCA_002163025.1 'Osedax' symbiont bacterium Rs2_46_30_T18 | reverse complement strand
TTCCATTCACCTTGTCTAGGTTTCGATAGATAGATTCAAGGTAGTTCACAACCTTATACATTGCCCTATTTTGAGGGTTAGTTTTTTGTTATTAATCCATGAGCATTGTGGTCGCCAACGCAAATAGTAGCCCCTAGGCTTGTGAATGAAAACTTGGTTCTCAGAACACCTTATGAGATCTGCTAACACAACAGCTAGGAGGCAGGGCTGCAGTGATCGTGGGTGGTAATTGGCAGTGATGTTGAAATGGATTGGTTAATGGTTAGCGAATATCATGAATGTTTGCTAACTGATCTAGAATATCCTTTTAATCTGTTAATTAATAAAATCCATCGGGACTCCTACTCTTTAGAAGCTCAGCAGCGTTTAGGTACGCTCCCCGAAATAAATTAAATGGTTGTTGTCGCATAAAGCTCTAAGATTCAAAACTCTATAAATAGCCTTATCTACACTCCCAGAACTATGCCATGGAACATACAAATATTTCAAAGTGTCTGATAAAGTACAAGCAACTACAGTTAAGCTAACTTGTTTAGATCTTCTGGCCAGGAACCGTCTTCCTGGCCAGAAAAAAAAGCTACAGCAGCTCCCAGTGCACCGCGGCAGGGGCCAGGCTAGCCCCCTTATATTGCACAGGATCAGGATTATAGTTAAACACAAACCTATGGGTTTGGGTCTCCCTTACTCGCAGACCTTCAGCGAGTTCTTGCACTGCAATCCCCTCTGCGCTACAGAGCTTTTTCAGCATACGCTTTAACGCTTCTCTATCCGGCCAAGCGCTTAAATACTGGCGCTTATCAGTGCCGATTAAGATCGGCCTGTCGTGGGCCGTGCGCTCGATCACTGGATCATCACCTGTGGTAGTTTCAATCCAGTTAATCACATTGCCGCTCTCTTTCAGCGGCAACTCAACACTGGGGCGCAACGACTCCACATAACTGACTTTGTTGTTAATACCCGGCATTGGTGGTTGCAGGTTGAGTGCGAAATTGGCAGTTTTAGAGCCGCTTCTGGGGCCGGCCAGCACAGTCCCGGTAAAGCTCTCAATCGCTTGTGTTAACTGCGTATCGAAAGTCATTAATCCGGGGATCACTACTAACTTGTAATTTGCCAAAGAGGAACTGTCAGGCGGGATAATATCGATGGATAACCCGAGGCTGCGCAGTGCTCTATAGTAGTCCAGCACTAACTTAAAATAGTTAAAACTCGCCCCCTGCGGTTGAATCTGCCAGGCCCAATCCGACTCATAGTCAAACACTAATGCCACTTGCGCCTTAGCAGTACTCACCTCGGGCATAGATTCTATTTCAGCGGCGACAGTACTGGCTTCGGCTAAGCCCGGTGCAGGATTGTTGTCCGGGGTGTATAGGCCGGTGTGCATTTGCTCCTGAGCGAAAGGTGCCTGGCGCCAGCGAAAGTAGCAGACCGCTTCTGCGCCGTGGGCGAAGGCCTCCCAGCTCCACAGCCGAACCATGCCAGGTAACGGGGCAGGGTTGTAGGGTGCCCAGTTAACCGGGCCCGGCTGCTGCTCCATAATCCACCAACGACCGCGACCGACACAGCGGTACAGGTCGTGGTGAAAGGCCTGAAAGTCCGGGTCGCCCTGCTGTGAGAAATGCAACTTCCAATCGTCTCCCTCTTCGGATCTATCTTCCAGGAAACCCAGCGGATAGCTGTCCCAACTGGCGATATCTAAATCGGCACCGACTTTATAGTGATCGAAATCTGTGATCCTACCCATGTAGTTGTGAATTAATGGTGCACTACTGTGGTTGCGTAGCACTTCAACCTGAATGCGGTTAAAAGTGATGACTTGGTCTGAACTGAAGCGCTTAAAGTCGAGTAAGTGGCTGGGGTTAGGATCAGTGACACACTGATTAGGCAGTTGTATCTGTGCAAAGTTGTTGTATTCCATCGACCAAAAGATATTGCCCCAGGCAGTGTTCAGCGCCTCGATACTGTGGTATTTGTTTTTCAGCCAAACCTTGAACTCGG
>MABF01000121.1 GCA_002163025.1 'Osedax' symbiont bacterium Rs2_46_30_T18 | reverse complement strand
CGCCGGTTAGCAGATCGTCTAAAGCGCCGCCAATCAGATGATCATCACCCGCTCCGCCGTCCAAGTGCAATTGCACATCAGCAGCCGAAAAGTCGAAGTAGTTGTCACCGCTGCCACCAAAAGCACTGAGAAAATCAACATCATTGGCAGTAATCATACCGCCGTCACCAGTGAAGGTCGTGCTGGCCCAGTCACCGCTGTGTAATATAAAATCGGACTCAGCGACAACCTTGCTTAATTCAATATCAATGCCTGTAGCGCCTTGATCACGATAAACAAGCACATCATAGCCGCCCGCACCTGAAACTGTATCGCCAAAATCTACGACAAAATTGTTATCGTTAGTATCTCCGGCCAGTACATCATCCTGATCGGAACCAACGATAGTATTGATACCGGCCACTTGGGTAAAACCTGTAGCATCACCGGTTTCTAAATCGACAGTTACACCGCTGGCAGAATACTGAGAGTAGTTGAGCTGATCGGTACCACTACCGGCTAAGGTATCAAAGCCGGTAAACTTAATACCTGAATTACTGGCGTCTTGTAGCTCGTAAAACTGCTGAGCTTCAAGTGTGGCCAGAACGCCTTGATTATCTTGCTGGATCAGCCATTGGTAACTATCATTGATCGTCGACAGCACATGTGACGAATCACTGCTGTGAGTTGCCTGGATATCTTCAACCGAGAGGAATTCTACTGATCCGTTATCGCCAAGAGAACCTTCAAAATCACCACTAATCTGCCAGGAGCTTTCCTCCACATCACTGCTAAGCGCGACAGTATCGCTACCGCCAGCACCGTCAAACTGCACTACATAGGGTTGCTCACCCAAGTCCAGGAATGATTTATCGACGGTAAGTTTATCGTCTCCAGCAGAGCCTGTGATAGTAATGATATCGCCGGCGGCGATAGCACTTATTTCCATTTCTCCCAGCACTGTTGAGTTGGCTCCAGCACTGCTGTCAATCAGTTGAATGTATTGCTGAGTCTGTTGCTGAGCATCGACTTTTTCAATCACCTGCAAGGTGACATCGGCACTGGCGGCAAATGCGGCTGCCAACGGATCTGCAGAGAGCAGTAACCTGGGTTCAAGCTGTTCCAACTGGAAGGCATTTTGCTTGAACAAATCGTTCATAGCACTGCTCTTTCCTACTGGATTGGCTCGCTCAATCGCACTGATCAAGCGTTTCTTTTTAGGCTGCGTAAATTTTTCAGTCAAAGTTCTGATTCTTGACTTAATAGATTGCTTACCTGTAGATCGAAAAATAGCCATAGCTTAAACCCATTTTTTATAACATTAACTGATCGTATCTTTGTGCAAGCCTGGGCTCACAAGGCAGAAACCGCCTTTTTAGTGCTGTGTACTGTCGCCCGGGAGTAAATCACTTGCTGCTGACTCCGGTGCAGTATCTGCAGGCAGATGCTTTAAAACTTTGTTTAAATTTTGCATAGACTGCAGGTGCAAATAGACCAACTCCAATCCATCATTATCAAACAAGCTTTGCACATCCTCTGCGGACAGCGCTTTAAGCTTTTCTCTATTGATTACTTTGAAACCGGATAAAGTGCGCTCTTCACCGCTGGCCAAGGTAAACTTAGCACCCATATCTTCAAACAGACCCAGAGCATTTAGCTGCTTGCAGAATGACTGAGTGCGTTGGAAATGTTGCTGATAATCTTGTAAAAAGTCTAATACTTTACCTAAGTACTGAGTGCGCTCACCGTCGGCATCAAAAAGACGCTCACCGCGCCCTTCCTGGTTGCAGCCCTCATAGTTTTCGTCGACACATAATGTCAGCGTATCGCCTTCATCAGTGCTGGCGAACACAAAAGGATAGCGGCGAATAAAGGCAGGTACATAATCAACATTCCAGGCACCCGCCGAATCTATGTAGAGGTTTTCATCTTCACGAATTCCCATAACCACTACCGGCAACAATTCATCACCAGAACCTGCAAATACTATGCTGTAATCTGCAGCAGCACTGGGAAACTCCACGGCCATCAGCGGTACTGAGTTCACTGTTTTAGCAAAATTAAAATCCCTACCCGCTTTAACAGACCAGTCCTGATGACGCTGTTTGTTTACTGCTTCAACTTGTCCGTAAATTAACAATTGAGTTGCCACTGTATGTCCCCTTAATTCTCAGAATCGCAAAGTTAGCACTTTGCCTATATTTTCAAGAGAGCAACCAATTGCTCTCTGTTTGATGTTAAATAGATCTTTTACAAAATTGTCTTTAGCCAAGACCTTTTAACTTTAATTCTTTGCTAAACCTTGTGCTGACCACTAAAACCAAACGCGGACAGACAACCAACTAAGCCCTTAAAAAGACAGCTCTTCTATCTGCGAAAAGATATCTTGCACATCAGTTGGCACTGCATCACCCTGCAAATAAGTATTTACGTCCTCTAAATCGACCAGAGACAGAGTACCCGCTGCGCGTTTAAGGCTTAATATATTCAGCAGATATCCGTAGCGGGCGCTGGAGAAGTCACTGCGGGCAATAAACAAATCACGTTCAGCATCAAGCACACTCACTCCCGACTCCAAACCCGATTGGTAAGAAGTTCGCTTGGCATCAACAGCCAACTCATAGGCCTCCAGAGACTTCTTTAGCGCTCGAACTTTACTGATCGACCCAACGACACCATTAAATGCAGCCCGAGTTTCGCGGGCATTGGCGCGCAGCGTCTGTTCTAATTCATCTTGCGCCTTATATTGCAAATTCAGCGTCTCGCGCACTTTGGAGACCACTGCACCACCGGCATATATCGGTACTGTTAAGGTAAACATCATCGTTCGTGTGTCCACCTCGCTGCCACCACCAAACAAAGAACCTTCGGTTTCCTGGTTGTTTTGAGTCATGGTTAAATCCAGGGTGGGGTAGTGACCACCGCGCTGACGGCGTACTTCCTGAAGCGATACGGCCACGGCACTGCGCTTGGCCAGCACTAACGGGTTTTGCTCAGCAGCAAGCTCCAGCCAGTTATCAGCCACATAGGGATCGGGCTTTACCAACTGTAATTCATTGCCCAGAGCGATCAAACTGTCAGGCAGTACTCCGGTCATTTCTCGCAGCGCCTGAATCGCATCTTGCAAGTCGTTGGCAATTTCAACTTTTCTCGCCTGCGCTTGCAAAAAACGGGCCTGCGCATCTAAAAAATCAGTCATACGTGCCAGACCACTACTGCGCTGATTGCTCACCAACTCGAAGTGCTTTTCTAACGCAGAGGCCTCAGCGGCGATAGCGACAAAGTTATCTTGCTCTCCAAGCACACTAAAATACGCTTCTGCGACTCGGAATATAAGGCTTTGGTTGACTTCTTCCAACTCGGCTGCGACCCGCTTTACTTCTTCTTTGGCCTGCTTAAAATAAGCCCAGTTGCTGAAGCTGTAGATAGATTGGGTAATTGACAAGTTAAGTGCAGTGGTCGGGAATGAAGTTTTACCTGAATTAAACACTGCGTTATCTGAACTGACAATATCTTGAGTCGTATCGGTTCTGTTGTAACTCAATTTTATGTTTGGCAGCAATACCGCCTTGGCTTGCTGGTAGATTTCAATCGAGGCTTGATGCTGGTGAAAACCGGCATAGTAGATTGGGTCACTCTCTTTAGCTTGCTGGTACACATCGATTAGATTGGCGCTGTGTACTGTTGCGCTAAAGAATGATGCTGCTATAGCACCGGCTTGAGTAATAGTAAGAAATCCTTTTGATAATCGCAGCGCCATTCCGCCCCCTAGTCAAAACTGTTAAGTTATTGTTTTTGTTGTAGTGCAGCGACAGGTAAAAATTATTGCTAGCGACGCTATTTTATTACCCTAAACCTATAGATAAAGACCAACAATATTACGCCAAATACCACTGTTTTGATATGTATTTTGTTTAGATTAGCCAATATGATCAAAAAATACACAGGTAAAACAATGATATGAATTAATATAAAATGAATGGATTGTTTTAACATATACATGGGAATGGTGTGTTACTTGGCACTGTTACCCGCGCGCTACTAAAGGTAACACTGAGGTATAGATAAGTAGCACTATAGGAACTCTTCTTAAGAAATTTTCTTAAATACACTCAACATCCTTTTAAAACAACATGTTATAAACATGGCACAGGAAATGCATTTAACTATACATAATAAAAATAAAATGTAACAAACTACATTATCTAGTAATAAAAATAATAACAGGCAAATGTAGAAAAATAATCGGTCTCCATAACAATAATAATTGAGACTATCATGTGCTGATCAGATCAATAGCGAAACGGAAACAGCCAGCAACAATAATAACAAAGCTAACTGTCTCTAATTGTCGATCAGCCGACTCTTCTCTTCATTCCCAGCCCGTCCGCATAACTCTTTGAGTCTCAATATCAAACAACCCTACCAATCATTTGATTAAGTAATTATTTAATTTGTACCCTCTAAACTACATACACTTGTCGCATTCTGCATTTACTCTTTATATAAACAGTTACCAGTAATTACAGCAGGCAAAAAAAAGACCGCGAATGCGGCCCTTATTAATGATCTTCAGATCACTCCTAACTCACGTAACCGCTCATGCAAATAACTCCCAGCAGTGTATTTATCCGACAACACCACCTCTGGATTGGGATGCAAAAACAACGGCAGCGATATTCGTGATTTTTTCATATCAGAACCAGCCGGGTTTACCACTCTATGAGTAGTGGAGGGAAAATACCCTCCGGATGTTTCCTGCAACATATCGCCAATATTAATGATCAAGTTACCAAACTCACTGGGCACATCTAACCAATCACCATTTTTTGCCTTGACCTGCAATCCCGGCTCGCTGGCAGCGGGCAGCACCGTTAACAAATTGATGTCTTCATGGGCGGCGGCGCGAATTGCACTAGGCTCCTCATCCCCCTGCAGCGGCGGATAGTGCAATACTCGCAAAAGCGACTGCTCACTGTCTGCAATCATGCTACTTAACGGCTGGCGATATTTTTTAGCAACATCGCCCGGACTGTGCCTCTCAACCCAATTCAACAGCTGTGCGGCAAGACCAGTGGCCTGAGTATAGTACTGGGCCAACTCTGCCTTTAACTCACTTGGACACTGCCCCCAAGGATAGTAATGGAAGTACTCTTTGATATCTTTGACTGACTGCCCCTTGGCAGACTCAGCGAGTGTTGCCGGGAAAAACCCGTCTTGTGGACCTTTGTTATATAAAAAGTCTGCTTTACTATCTCCATCAAAAAACTGCTGCCAATGGCTGTAGATAGATTCCACCAGCTGCTGGTTAATGGGATGGTTTTTCAATACGCCAAAACCGGTTTCGCGCAGGGATGCGACAAATTTCTCACTGGCATCCGCTGCGTTGAAATCGATAGCTTCTAACTTCGCCATACAATGTAGTCCTCTCAATATTGCCAGGGCCAGCTACTGCCGCCCTCGCCTGACAATCTTCTTAATTCCAGTAGTCACTGGTCATAGCATCTTCAAACAAAGCCACCAGCTTAGTACTGTCCACTTGCATACAAGCTTTTTGCTTAGGTCGTCCCTGCCAAAATGTCAGCGGGTAAGGGATACCAAAGCGGCTCATAATAGTCTGACCAATAGCAACACCATCAGTTGCCACACAGACTTCACCTTCAATAGTGCCAAACATGCTTGAATCTACGACATAGGCAACGGCGGAAACATCGTGTGCGTAACAGCCATCGATATCCCGGATACTACTGTAAAAATCTATGTAGAACTGCGCAGCGTCGGCCATAAACTGGCCCACTTTAGTATTTTCTTTAGCGATTTTAGCGAATAATGCGTTGTTCAATACCACTTGATGGGTAACATCTAAACCGACGATAACCACTGACCAAGCTGCTGCCATGACTTTATCGGCGGCGTGCGGATCTGAGAGAATATTGGCTTCTGCGACTGGAGACACATTGCCATCTGCAGCAATCACTCCCCCCATCAGCACTACTTCTTTTACTTTTTCGGCAATACTTGGATCGATTTGCAGCGCCGCGGCTAAGTTGCCCAGCGGACCCACGGCGACCAAGGTAATTTCACCGGGACAGGCATTTACTTGCTCAACGATATATTGTGCAGCGCTTTGCGCTATCGGCTGACCTTTTGGCGCTGGCAAATTGACATTGCCAAAACCATCGACACCGTGTACAAAATCCGGAAACGGGTTGAGCTCTTTCACCCAGGGAGTGCCGACACCTTTGGCCACTGGAATATCTAAGCCCGCCATTTCAACCAAAGACAGCGCATTAGTGGTCGCCTGCTCTACCGAGACATTGCCAAAAGTAGTGGTTAAACCGAGTAATTCTATCTGCGGGTGCGCCATGGCAGTAAAGATTGCCATTGCATCATCAATGCCCGGATCCGTATCTAAAATAATTTTTTTCATAATGTCATCACATCTAAATTTACTAAAAGAGCACAGCAAACAGATTTACAACTGCGCTGTGCACCCTCTTAATTTTCAATTAAAGAGCGGCTACCTGAGCCGCTGTGGGAATACTAGAGGAAGCCCCCAGACTCTGTACCGCCAGCGATGAGGCCTTGCAACCTGCTATCAGAGCCGTTCTTTTTGATTCGCCGCGACCGATAGCCGCAAGCAAAAAGCCCAGAAAGGTATCTCCGGCCGCGGTTGTATCAACCACTTCTACTTCATAGGCATCGACTTGAATTTGTTCATCGGCATTAATCCACATAGCCCCCTGCGCACCTAAAGTAACGACCACATCAGTGTCTGGAAATGCCTTGCGTACTTGCTCAACCATCTGCTCTTTAGTCTCGCACTCTAGCTGTAACAGCTGCTGCAGTTCCACCTCATTAACAACCAGTAGTGATACCTTATGCAGCGGGAACTCGTCTATATTACTCAGCATTGGCGAAGGGTTAAGCACCACCTGCAACTGGGCATCTGCAGCATAATTTACCGCATCGGCGATATTACTGCACTCATTCTGTAACAGCAGCCAATCACCGGCAACCGTTCCTTTAAGCGCGCTTTTAATATCCTGCGCAGTAAAACTTTGATTGGCACCACCAAAGAGCACAATACAATTTTCCGCCTGTTGATCAACCTGGATAATGGCGTGACCGCTGGGCTGGTCTACCCCTTCGACCAAGTCACAATTAACCCCTGCCTGGCTTAACTGCTCTATCGCCCACTGATCACTTTTGTTACAGCGTCCTATATGCAGTACCTGCGCACCCGCTTTGGCCAGGGCAATAGATTGATTGGCGCCTTTACCGCCAAGCACTTGCTGATAACTGCTACTAGAAAGTGTTTCACCTGGCTTAACCAAATGCGGAACTTGGTAGATATGGTCTATGTTGATTGCACCATAGTTGTATATTTTCACTGTAGGACCCCTGGCACTATCAATGTGCTCAGTCGTTTGAGAAATAAATTAAGTATAGCGACCAAAAATGTAGCTTGTGCCTGTAGTACAGACACAAGCACTACATCAGCGCTCTTTTGAATAAGGTATGCCGATGGCCTTAGGGGCAATGGCTTTTCCAATAAAGCCCGCCAGTAATACCACTGTCAATATATAAGGCGTTGCCTGCATCAACTGCGCCGGAACTTCACCGATCAGCGGTAGCGGCACGCCTTCAAGACGCACTGTCAGAGCCTCTAAGAAACCGAACAATAGACAGGCCAGTAATGCTGTCTTAGGTCGCCACTTACCAAAAATCAGCGCCGCCAGGGCGATATACCCTTTACCTGCAGACATCTCACGAATGAATGAGGCGTTTTGCGCGATGGATAGATAAGCACCTGCTATGCCACAGAGTATCCCGGCACAAATAACCGCCCGATAGCGCAACCAAAATACCGAGATCCCGGCAGTGTCAACAGCTTGTGGATTCTCACCCACTGCTCTTAAACGCAGTCCAAATCGCGTCTGGTACACTAGCCACCAAGTAACAGGAACTGTCATAAAAGCGATATAAACCAAGGCATTGTGACCACTAATCAACTGCGTATAAATCGCCCCTAACACTGGAACATCCGCCACTGCCAGCGCACCGGGAAGATCGATAGAGAAGAAGCGCGCATCACCGGACAATAGTGGTGTCTGCCCACCTTGATGAAACCAGGCAATCCCCAGTGTCACAGTAAGCCCCGAGGCCAGAATATTAATTGCCAGACCACTGACTACCTGATTGCCTTTATGGGTAATACAGGCAAAACCGTGCAGTAGGGCCATGCATATCGAGACACCAATGGCAGCTCCCAGACCCATCCAAGCAGAGCCGGTAACGGCGGCCATGGCAGCTGCTGCAAAAGCACCCGCCAGCATTTTTCCCTCCAAACCTATGTCGACAATACCCGAGCGCTCAGAGAACAAACCCGCCATAGCACAGAGAATTAACGGGGTAGAAACCCTGATGGTTGCATCTAAAGTAGAAATCGCTATCAACATAAAATCAGACATTTGCGCTCTCCTTAGCTGCAAAGAACTTCATAAACAGCTTCTCTATAGTCGGCTTGATCATCAGTGACAGAGCACCACAAAACAAAATAACCAAGCCCTGGATAACCACAACTAAATCGCGGGTAATAGAGGGAACCTCAAAGGATAACTCAGCGCCTCCCTGATACAGGGCACCAAACAATAGGCTGGCGATGATGATACCAACAGGATGATTGCGCCCCATCAGTGATACGGCGATGCCGGTAAACCCAGCACCCGCCACATAATCTAACAGCACCCGGCCCTGGGCCCCCATCACTTCATTGATACCGACCATTGCCGCCAGTGCTCCGGAAATACACATAGTAATTACGATAGTGCGACGCGTATTGATACCTGAGTAAACTGCGGCCTGCTCGTTAAATCCAATCATGCGAATCGCATAGCCTAAACGGGTGTGCCAAAGCAACAACCAGACCAGCACACAGCAAATCAGTGCCAGAAACAGAGCGATGTTCAGTGGGCTATTGGCTATATTGACACCAAATACGGCAAATACATCCTTCATCGATGGCAGTATTGCAGCATCGGCAATCACCCGCGATTGCGGGGACATAGTGCCTGGCTCTATTAATACATTCACCAGCAGATAGACCATTAGCGCCGAGGCTATAAAGTTAAACATTATAGTGGTGATAACGACATGTGAACCGCGATAGGCCTGCAAGTAAGCGGGAATGAACGCCCAGGCAGCCCCGAAAGCCGCCCCTGCCGCGATGGCAAAAGGTATCAACGCCCACCAGGGCATAAAGCTGTCTAAGCTCATGCACATCAAACCGACGCCCAGACCACCGATATACGCCTGCCCCTCACCACCTATATTAAATAGTCCGGCGTGAAAAGCCACAGCGACAGCCAGCCCAGTGAAAATAAAGTTAGTCGAGTAATAGAGCGTATAGCCGATACCTTCAGCGTAGCCAAAAGCGCCGGTAATCATGTATTGCACTGCCTCCAGTGGGCTCTCTCCAATCAACAAAATTACAAACCCGGAAACCAGGAACGCCAGACAGACGTTAATTAACGGAATTACCCCGACATCAATCCAGGTAGGTAATGTTTTATTACTCATTGTGCAGCTACCCCAGTTGCAGAGTTATCGCCGCCAGCATTACCCATCAGCAATCCCAATTTCTGTGCATCTGCATCAACAGCTGCCATTTCACCGACAATGCGCCCTTCAAACATAACCAAAATTCGATCACACAAAGACATAACCTCTTCCAATTCCACTGATACCACTAACACCGCATTGCCCGCATCACGCAAGCTGACAATTTGCTGATGGATAAATTCAATGGCGCCTATATCGACACCTCGGGTAGGCTGCCCCACCAAGAGTACTTTTGGCTGCCTCTCGATTTCCCGGGCGATACACAACTTCTGCTGATTTCCACCGGAAAAATTGGCTGCTTTCAAATGCGGATTATTCGGACGGACATCAAACTGTTGCATTAAATTAGTACAGTGCTCAGTGACTGCGGCATTATCCATTAACAGCCGACCATTAAACTCCGGCTCATCTTGAAAGCCCATAATGGCACACTCGCGGGCACTGAACTGGGTAACCATGCCCTGTTTGTGCCGATCTTCCGCCACGTGCCCCAGACTCAAATGCCTGAAGTCTTTAGCGTTGAGCACATTGTCTTTATCGATTGTCACACCGTTGAGCACGACACTGCCTTGCTGCACTGCACTGATACCACTAAGTACATCTAACAATTCTGTCTGGCCATTGCCGGAAACTCCGGCTATACCGACGATTTCACCGGCGCGCACCTGCAAGCTTACGTCGTCTAGACGCGCGACGCCCGCACTGTCTCTAAGGGTTAAATTAACCGCTTCAAGCAAGACTTGCTGAGGGTTAGCTGATTCTTTGTCGACTTCTAACAGAACCTTTCGGCCAACCATCAACTCAGCTAACTCTTCTTTATTTGTTTTCGCCGTCTCACGGGTGGCGACCATAGTGCCACCGCGCATCACCGTCACTTCATCGGTAATAGCGATAATTTCTTGCAGCTTATGAGTAATCAACATCACACTCACTCCGCGCTCACGCAAGGCGCTGAGGATATCAAACAACTGCTGCACTTCCTGAGGGGTTAAGACCCCTGTGGGCTCATCTAAAATCAGGATTTCTGCGCCACGATATAATGCCTTTAAGATTTCTACGCGCTGCTGAAGGCCCACAGCTAAGTCACCGGTGATGGCATCGGGATCTACTGCCAATCCAAACTCAACAGATAGCCGCTGCAATTCTGCCCTGGCGCTTTTTTTACTCTGCTTCAAAGAGCTGCTCTGCTCTGCTCCGAGCATCACATTTTCCAACACAGTAAAAGTATCAATCAACATAAAATGCTGATGTACCATACCAATACCTGTTGCTATCGCGTCTTTAGACGAGTGGATACTGGTTAATTTACCATTGACCCATATCTCTCCACTATCCGCTTCATAGAAGCCGTAGAGAATACTCATCAAGGTTGATTTTCCCGCTCCATTTTCGCCTATAATGCCGTGAATGCTACCTTTGGCAACAATCAAATCCACATTTTTATTGGCTTTTACCGGACCGAAACTTTTATTGATTTTACGTAAATCAATTGCAGGTGACCGATCGGTCCCCTGCGAGGTGTTATCTTGACTTAACATCAAATAATCACATTCTTAATATTATTATAGTGAAGGACATTCGTTGTTTGACATGTAGTCATGTACAACAATTTTTCCAGAGATAATATCCGCTTGCGCTTTTTCAACAGCCGCTTTCATTTCCGCTGTGATCAAATCTTTATTGTGCTCATCGTACGCCCAGGCAACACCACCTTCAGCCAGACCTAGTACATTAACGCCCGCCTGCCAAGAACCATCTTTAACACCTTTAAAAGCATTGTAAGCTGCTACACCCACTTGCTTAGTCATAGAGGTCAACATAGTACCCGGATGCATGTGGTTTTGATTTGAATCTACACCAATGGCAAATTTCCCAGCATCTTTAGCTGCCTGATAAACACCGACACCAGTACCACCAGCTGCGGCAAATACTACATCTGCGCCACGATCAAACTGGCTGCGCGCCAACTCTCCACCTTTTACCGGATCGTTCCAAGCAGAAGGGGTTGAACCGGTCATGTTACTGATCACATTAACATCTGCAACCGCATATTTTGCACCTTGTGCATAACCACAGTTGAAACGGCGGATCAGAGGAATATCCATACCGCCGACAAAGCTTACCGCTTTAGTCTGAGACTTCATTGCCGCTAACATGCCGACCAGGAATGATCCTTCGTGCTCTTTAAAAACGATAGACTGAACGTTTGGTAAAGACACTACTGCATCAATGATACTGAATTTAGTATCCGGAAAGTCTTTTGCTACTTTTTCAAGAGCCGTTGCCTGAGCGAAACCAATTGCCAGTACTGGATTAGCTTCGCGCTGAGCCATCTTACGAATAGCTTGTTCGCGCTGCGATGGGTTAGTTACCTCAAATTCACGGTATTTAATACCTGTTTCTGTTTTGAAGCGCTCTACCCCTTCGTATACTCCTTGGTTAAAGGACTTATCGAACTTACCACCCATGTCAAAAACAACAGCAGGCTTTAATTCAACTGCGACTGCAGACGATGCAAAAGCTACAGCTGCTGTTAACATTAATAGTTGACGTTTCATTGAAATCTCCGTGATCAATTTTGTTTATTTTTATAGGTTGCTGTATTGGGAAAATGCACTGCCCGCACAAAGCTTTTGCAGTTAATTACTGACTCCACAGCTAATTCTATCGAACTAATATGCAGTTAAACAAATTCACTACAAGTTGTACATATACAAACACAATCCCCAAACAACCAATAGGGAATTGTGCACAATATACTAATGAATTTCACCCAACTTTTACATTGTTTTTTCCATTTGGTCTAATATTGATCAGAGATCTTCGCTGAACCATTGGTTTATGTGTGTTTTTTTATTTGAAATCAAAAAAATATCTGCTTTGTTTATAGATTCTGATGTATTCGCAGCCAGTGCTGGCGTAAAATAACCGATACATATAGAACCTAGCCTCATATCATTAGGCCACCCAGGAACCCATCTGTAATGAACAACAAAACTCTACTCTCTGTCATCAGCCTTATTGGCTGCTTAATTGTCAATCCCGCTAATGCCGCCAGCCTCTCTAAAGCACAAGCAGCTATTGAAGCTAAAGATTACAAAACGGCACTGCACGAATTAAAGCCACTGGTTGATGCCGGCAAACCAGCAGCGACCAATCTGATGGGCAAGATGTACCAAAACGGCTGGGGAGTTCCGAGCAGTATTGATCGGGCTAAAAGCTTTTACAAAAAAGGTGCACGCAATGGCCACATCGACAGCGTTAACAGCTTGCGCGCACTCGATGACATTGTGTACTTAAAGGAACTGGAGCTGATTAAGCAAAAAGCCAGTGCAGGAAATGCTACAGCACAGAACCGTTTCGGTGAAATGCTCGAATACGGCTTTGGGGTGAAACGTGATTTAGACGCGGCGTTTGCTCAGTACCAACTGGCAGCTGATCAGGGCTATGTAGTCGCGCAACACAATGTTGGGCGCAGCTACAACTTTGGCACCGGGGTCACGCAAGATTATGCTAAAGCGGAAAACTGGTATCGCATTGCCGCCAACAAAGGCTACAACCAGTCAATGTTCTATCTGGGCACCCTCTACGCTACTGCTCACGGTCAGGACAACAGCACCAGTCAGGACATTATCGCATTTGCCTGGATGAATAACGCAGCCGCCCTAGGCGACAGCACTGCCGCTTCAATCGAAAACCGGCTGTTAATGAAGTTAAAAAAAGAACAGATCAGTGAAGCGAAGGATCTTGCCGAAGAATATAAAAAGACCTATGTAACTCCCTTCCAATAACTTTGCCTTTAACACTGTCAGCCTACAGCTGACAGTACTTTACCTGCTGCAGTGAAATTCTATGAATAAAACATTCGATCAAAGCAACGCCTCCCATGCATCACTACTGAGAAGACTCGGCGCCATAGGTTATGATTTTCTGGTAGTAATAGCTCTGGCCTTTGCGGTAACTGCACTTTGGCTGTGGTTGATGAATACAGAAACAGCCACAGGACCAGCATTTCAATCGACGATCTTCATCAGTATTTTTACTTTTTTTGGCTTTTTCTGGACCCGTTCAGGGCAAACTATTGGCATGATGGCGTGGAGAATCAGAGTCCAATCAAAAGAGGGGTTCGCCATCAGCTGGACTCAGGCGCTGACTCGCTTTTTGGTCGCTATTTTATCTGTCAGCTGCCTGGGGGCTGGCTATCTGTGGATGCTCATAAGTGACGAGAAACTGACCTGGCATGATATGCTGTCCAATAGCGAAATAGTTTACCTGCCTAAAAACACATCCTAAAGCTGCAAACTAGTCGAACCGACTGTTTTAACCGCATTACTTTGATCCAATCCCGCGAGAAACCTTCTCTGCGCTAGCTTCAAACTAAAGTATTGCCGGTATCAAATAAATCAAAATGGCGCAGGACTGAATTTAGCACTGCGCCCTTAAGCTATACCTTAGAGCGCTGCAACAGAAAAAGCCCCAGCAATAGACAGATCACTATGGGTGCCAGCACGGCGATTAGCGGCGGCGTACCAATAATAGCACTGACCTGACCGAGAATATCTTGCAGGAATTTGAACACTAGCCCTGTGATCACTCCCGCTATGATCCGCTGCCCCACTGTTACACTTCGCAGTGGTCCAAAAATAAATAGAATACCAATCAATACCAGCGCAATCACCGTTAGCGGTTGAAACACCTTGCTCCAAAATGCCAAAAAGTAGCTATCCGCCTGTAAATCTTGTTGATACAAGTAGTGGGAAAAAGACCAGAGCGCGCTCAGCGACAAATCCCGCGGCTCAACCACTAAAGCAGACAACAGCTCAGGTGACAATCCCAAGCTCCACTGTTCATTGCGCTGCTGCGACACCTCTGTACTGTCGCCATTAAAGGTTGTTTTACTGATATTTGACAGCAACCAATGGTCTTGCAGATAGCGACCTGACTGAGCAAAACTGCTTACCTCAAGCACGCCGCGCTCATCAAACTCAAAGCGTGTCACGCCTTCAATACGCCCGCCGGGAACCACCGCATTGATATGAATAAAAGTATTACCTTCTCTATGCCAGACACCGTACTGGGAGTGCAGCGCTTTGCCTCCGGCTTTCGCCAGAGCTTTCTTGGACTGGGCCACTTGCTCGGTGACCGGAACCACAAATTCGCCCACCGCCATTGAGAAAAAAGCCAGCACTATGGCCGGTTTTAGCACTGAAGTAATAATTCTAAGGGTTGATATCCCGGCAGCCCTCATCACCGTCAATTCGCTGTGACTGGCCAACATCCCCAAACCCACCAGACAACCTACCAGACTACTCAGCGGTAAGAACTCATAGAAGCGTCCAGGTACGCGCAGCAATAAGTACTCCATAATCACCGGCATGTTATAGGCGTCTGTCGCATCGGCAATTTCATCCATAAAGGCGAATACAAAATCCAGCCCCAGAATAACCAGCAAAACAATAAAAATTGCCGATAACACTTGAGTGGCGACGTATCGATCTAAACGTTTCATGTTATTTCCCCCTCTTTAACAGGGAACCGATGCTCGGCAGTTTGTTTAAACAATTTGTCCAGAATTGCTCCATGAATATCAAGCTTAAGCCGTAGCAAAAGAACACTAAGTGCACCAGCCAAATCAAACCTATATGGGCCCCAGTTTCCACTTTATCTCGCGCTGACATCAGTAGTGAAAGGTAAACCAAATACAATAGGATGGTCGGGATTAACTGGGCGTAACGCCCCTGACGAGGGTTAGTTCTACTCAGGGGAACCGCGATCAACACCACGATAAAGGCTAACAGAGGCAGGGACAGCCGCCATTGCAGCTCGGCAATGAAAATTCTATCATCAGTTTCAAGTAAAAAAGCGGTCGTTTTAGCATAGGGCTCAGAGGTATCTATGACGAGCTTCCTCTCGGGTAATAAATACCCGTATTCGCTGTAGCCAAGCTGTTCATAATCGGCGCGCCCGGGGATACCGGTGTAGCGTATACCATTTTCCAATACCAGATAGCGCTTGTTTTTGTCACTGGACTGCTGACGGGCAGAAGCGGCGAGAGTAATTTCTAACTTAGCGGTTTTTTTGTCGATCTGCGCTATAAAGACTTGCTCCATCTTAGAGCGGTTATCGATAAAATTACTGGTATAAACAGTTTTACCTCCGGGCAATTTTTGAAAGCGCCCCGCTGTCAACTTGTCTAATTCATTTAATGAGTTTTGCTGCGCATAGCTAACTTCAAGCGCCTGCCAGGCAATCGGAGATATATAAAGGCTGAGACTACCGACAATGATAGCGCCCCCCAAAGCCGGTCCTAAAGCGTAACCTACCAGGCGCTTGCCGCTGACTCCACTGGCTTTGAGTACCGCTATTTCACTCTCTAAATACAGTTTACCAAAGGACAGTAACACTCCCAAAAATAGCGCCAGTGGTAGAATTAACATCAACATGCTGGGAAGCCGATAGCCTATCATCTGCGCAATAAAGATAAAGTCCATCTCTCCGGGAGTGGCCCTGGATAATAAGCTGATCAATCGACCACTGACAATGATAGGAACTAATACTAGCGCGACGGCAAATGTACTAAAAAAAATTTCCCTGGAAAGATAACGATAAATAATCAATGAGGCTTGCCCTGTCACTACAGTTTCAAAAGGTTTATGGTACTGGCCAAATGCAATCTAAGATACAGACACTTAGATTAACAATAAGTTTTTAGCTGTCCTGTGTTCAAATCTAGCTTAATTTCTCTAACTTCAATCGCAAAGCGAATCATCCTGCATTTTTATTGGTGTGGCTATATTTAGACAACTACAATGAATCAGAAAACTGCTATCGATG
>MABF01000134.1 GCA_002163025.1 'Osedax' symbiont bacterium Rs2_46_30_T18 | reverse complement strand
CCTCTATACTATTATCATCTGACTGGCAGTTTTACTGAATCCAAGCCTGCTGCGCTTTCGTATAAATACATAACAATAGATAACAACATTTTCTGATCATAGAAAACAACTTACTTCTCCCGAAAATTCATTGCCTTAATAAGTTACCAGCGAGTAAAATAGCCGCTTAATATGCTTGTATCTGCAAATAGCTTTGGGAGCAAGTCAGTCACTACAAGGATACTTTATGCTGATTCGCATCTTGCTAGTCATCACATTCATCGTTAACTGTATCAGTCGTTTTAAAGGGCCGTGGAGATATTTCCAGATAAATGCCGCGCATTTTAATGACCAGTTAGGGATTTACTCGAAAAATGACATCGATGCAAACATTCCCAACACTTGGCGGTTGCCCCAGGCGATTGATGACGGCTTATTTATTCCTCAGAACTTTCCGGTCTTTGTTAAACCTGAGTGGGGGCAAAATGGTCAGGGGGTAAGGCGTGCCGACAACGCCAACGAGCTCAACTATATTCGCAACCATTGCATGAACTCTAAAACCGTTTACCTGATACAACAGGCGGCAGTGCAAAGCAGCGAATTTGAAATCTTTTACATTCGCGATGCAAATCACCTGCAACGCTACGCTACTTTAAGTGTCACTGAAACTTGTAACACCAGCGGCCAGGAGCTGCCGGTTAACAGTGTCAATAACCAACATACCTATTACAATTCTGTGACACCCAAATTGAGCGTTACAGAACTGGATAATATTTGGCGCAGTATCGGCAGTATCGGCCATTATCAATTTGCCCGAGTGGGGGTGCGAGCAGATTCATTGCTGGCACTGCAACAGGGAGATTTTAAAGTGATAGAGATAAACTTATACCTACCGATGCCAATAAACCTGATGGATAACACTATCCCCTTCAAAGAGAAGTTGAGCTTTATTAAAAGCAGTATGAAGCACTTGGCAAAATTGCTGGATGTAATTCCCAAGGCTCAAACCAGCAAGCCTGTCTTTATAAAAAAAACCTTATTTCAACCTAGAACAAAGTGAGATTGTAAATGCTGGGATTAAAACAACGCCTGTACGCTTCTATTAGTAAACAATTCATGTCCGAGTGCAGCAGCTACAACTCACTGGAAGTACGCCGGGGGTGTCGTTCAAAAAAGCAGGCCCGTGAAACCTTTGCCGCCAACAATGTTCCACACGCTAAAGGGAAAATATTTTTTGGCCCATTGGCCGCACATAGATTTGTTGCAGAACACGGCTTTCCAGTGGTCATAAAGCCTAATGTCAGCGGTTTTTCCCGCGGCAGTTATTTCCCAATCCGCAACTATAAAGAGCTCTATAAAGCCCTGTTTTTAGCTAAACTTTGGTGGCCCAGCACTGTTATAGAGCAGTATTTAGAAGGTAAGAATTACCGTGTGGTGGTTATTGAAGGAGAGCTGATGTCGGCCATTGAGCGCTTCCCGCCCACTGTAACCGGCAATGGCCAGGATAGTATTCGTCAACTGGCCAGCGATGAGAACAAAATGCGTGAGAAAATGGGCCTGTTTCCAACTATCCATCCTATTTTAGAGTCGGATCAAAGCATTAAACATCTGGCTAAGCAGGGACTGAGTTTTGATTCGATACCCGCAGAGGGTCAATCTGTCACCTTGTTTTATCGTATCGCCCTGGCCCCAGGCGGCACTATAAATACCATTGATAAAAGCACTATTGCCGAAGAAAACGTCGCCTTATTTTTAAACGTATTAAAGATGTTTAACGCTAACATCTTAGGCATAGACATTATTATGGAAAAAGGCCTTGATGTGCCGCATTCTGAGCAAAAGTGCATCATGCTCGAAGTAAATTCTCGCCCTTACCTGAAGATGCACGACGTACCGCGCAATGGCATGCGTGAAGACTTAAGCAGCTACTACCAAAAATTAGATAACCTACAAATTACTCAGTCCGATACCTTTTAACTAAAGCCTATGACAATCACAGCGGCAAAAGTACAGCAGCGGCAGTTTTATCTGTTTGTTTGCAGCCACTCTTTTTTGATCGGTCTGTTTCCTTTCTTCCTCCCTGTTTATCTGTATAAACAGGGCCTTGGCATGTCAGAAATCAGTTTCTTTATCGCCGCCAGCGCTGTCTCATTCAGCACTGGCATGTACGCCTGGGACCTGGTTAAATCCAGACTTAGCCCCAGAGCGCTACTGGCACTTTGTTATTTGTTAGAGTTAGTGATGGTGACTAGTGTTATCTATGCTGGTCCCAAAATACCCGAGCAGCACAGCTTAGCTTACCTGATAGCTGGTTGTTATGGCTTGTATCAATGCTTCTTTTGGACCACCCAAAGAGCACTGTTTATCCAGCGTAGCAGCAGCACTAATACCGGTGACAGGTACGGTAACTTCCAAATATTTGTTGTTGTCGCACTAAAAATCGGCGTTTTTATCGGTGGCTTCTTACTCGAACATGAAAACATACAGCTGTTGTTTATCATCTCTTTGCTGAGTATCTTATTGGGATTTTCAGTGGTGATGAAAATTCCCGGTCAGCTCGAATGGCCTTTTTTACAGTGGCCCGCTGTCAGCCTGAGAAAAGTCGTCACTTTTAAAGATGCCTATAGATCCAAAGCAGTCTTTGCGCTGGATGGTTTTTTCTTATTTATCGAGAGTTTTTTCTGGCTGCTGTCACTGTTTTTAATACTCAAACAGAGTTTTATGCAGTTAGGCTTGATGATCATTGCCATCACTGTGATGTTGTCCGTGGTTTTCTTAGTACTAAAAAGCAGAATTGATAAAATGCCAGAACAACTAATCTACGCAATATCTGTCGTCGGTTACGGTATTTCATGGATATTGCGTGGCAACTTAGATGCGCAGTTATCACTATTCTCACAGTTTATCTATCTGTGCCTGATTGCTTTTTTAACCGCACTGTTTCGACTGGCATTTAACAAACGCTTTTATGATCTTGCAGTACACTACCCTAAAACACCTTATATACTGATGAAAAGTTACTATTCTCAGACGGCATTGATCTTGTTCTTTGGCATACTGGGATGGATATTTATCAACCAGCAGACGATCGAATCGCTCAACCTAGGCTACTGGCTGGCAGCGGCACTGACGCCTCTATATTTTATCTATAGGACGCGGAAAAAGTCGGAAGTCGGGAGTCGGGAGTCGGGAGTCGGGAGTCGGGAGTCGGGAGTCGGATAATTTAGCTAATTGATAAAAATTTACGTATTTTTCCAATAAATTTATTTTTGATCATTCACTCTCTTTTAAAACGACTTCACAAATTCAATATATAACTATTACCTCTGGCACTTATAAATAAAACCCTGTAGTTTTTGGGCCTCTATTTCTCACTGTAAAAGTCATTTAAATCCTATGAGTAAAAATACTATTGCCTATCAGGGGTACGCTGGCGCCTATTCCCATTTATCTTGCACCAAAGCATTTCCAAAGATGCGCGCGCACGCCTGTGACAGTTTTGCCCAGGCTATGTTTATGGTTGAACGCGGCGAGGCACAACTGGCCATGATCCCGATTGAAAACTCAACCGCTGGTAGGGTTGAGGAAATCTACAGGCTAATGCCCAAGACCCACCTGCACATCATTCAGGAGCATTTTGAACCGGTAAACCACTGCCTTTTAGCCATTCCCGGCACCCGTATAGAGCAGTTAAAGACTGTTTCATCACATCCCCAAGCTCTGGCTCAATGTAATTCGGCGATAGTAGATTTAAACTTGCAGCAAATCGCTCATTTGGATACAGCCGGATCAGCAGAAGAATTAGCAACCACCAAATCCACTACACATGCGGCAATCGCCTCTAAATTGGCGGCACAACTATACGGTTTGCAAATTTTAAAAGAGAATTTTCAGGATATTTCAGGTAATACCACCCGCTTTATTATATTGGCTAAAGATAAAAACATTCCTCAGTACCAGAGCGATACAACCTTTATTACCACAATAATGTTTACTGTTAGAAACATCCCATCGGCCCTTTTTAAAGCGATGGGCGGCTTTGCGACCAACGGCATTAACATGGTTAAACTGGAGAGCTATATGGCCTCAGACTCCATGTCAGCCACCAGCTTTCATTTAGATGTCATAGGCCATCCCGATCAGCAACAAATGCAGTTGGCACTTCAAGAGCTGGCCTTTTTCTCTAAAGAAATGCGTGTCATTGGTACTTATGAAGGGCATGCCTTTAGATTCAACGGCACTCACTGAGTGCTTTGATCAATTTTTTAGCTGCAGAGTATACCTCTGACTATTCATTCCATCGACAGTACAACCTGCAATTATCACTACTTGAGCAATCCCTTTGGGGAGCTTTACTCCGGCCAATGAGCGGGTAAAAGGCTGCTCGGAAATATGCGGGTGTAATAGTACTCGCTTTGCCAGCACTTCGCCTTGCAATGTCTCTATTTGCCAGACATTGGCATAGTGATCCCAGCTTTTATCGGCGTGCGCCAAAGTGACGTCAAATCGATAACTGCCCTGAGCATTGGTTGTGGCAACTACCTTTTCGATAAAGGTTTCACTGGCAACTGCTTGCTTACTTAACAGCGCTAAACAAACAGCTATCGAGAAAAACAGAACTTTCATAACGATCCTCATTTACACTATAGTGATGCGACTAAATTCTCGTCACGGATAAACAGCAATTTTTGACAGCGACGAAAGAGATTGGACATATGCCACAGCTCTCTAGATAATAGTTTTACACTCATTATAGCTGATAAGTTTTCAGGTTTTTAAAAGGTTTACAATGAAATACGGTGAATTAGACGGCTCTTTTTTAGCCGCGGGCGGCGAGACTGGCATTTTTTCTCTGGTGGAGGATTTTTATCGACAGATGGAGACCTTGCCCGAGGCAAAACTGATTCGCAGTATGCACCCGCAGGACCTAACAGAATCTATCGATAAACTGGCACGCTTCTTATGTGCCTGGTTAGGTGGACCTAAGTTGTACCGGGAGAAATACGGATCCATCAGTATCCCCAGAGCTCATCAGCATCTAAAGATCAGTACCATTGAAAGAGATGCCTGGTTGCTGTGTATGCAACAAGCACTGCTAAACACCCAGTATCCCGATGACTTTCAGCAGTATTTACTCACGCAATTGGCCGTTCCGGCCAATCGCTGTGTCAACGCAGTTTAATACTTAGGAAGCTTCTATGAGCACGCCAGTACCCGACAACTCCACGCGAATAGGCAAGTGGATGATGTATGCAACTTGGATTATTGGCATGGCGATGGCCAGTTTCTTTTTTAATAACTGGCAACAGCAAAAACACAACCCTAATCAGTATTTGTCCAGTGCCACTCAACATCCAGTGGTCTTAAAACAAAATAACCAGGGACATTACGTAGCAACTGGAATGATCAATGACGTAGCTGTAGTCTTTTTATTAGATACTGGGGCTACGCATGTCAGCATCCCAGCGCAACTCGCCACCAAGATTGGTCTGCAATCAAAAGGAGAACAACGAGTTTCGACTGCCAATGGCGTAATTACAGTCTACTCGACCTTACTTGACAGTGTCAGTTTAGGAGGTCTGAGGGCCAATAACATTGAAGCTTCCATCAACCCTTATGCCAACGACAATACAGTGTTGTTGGGAATGAGCTTCCTCAAGCATCTTACCTTAGAACAGCGCAACAACACCCTGACATTATCGACCCCTTAGCAACAAACTCTTATAAACAAATACTTATACATAGGCTTTTTCTTTAACCCAGCTATAAATATCCAGTCTCATTAGCATGCGATTATCTAGCAATATGTGATATAGATTTCAAACGCTAGCACAGCTCATCGATTTTAGGCAGATATTATTCACCATTACCTGGCTAAGCGGCCCCTAATTTTCTCAATATTCAATCCTAGCGAACTTTGTTTGACTTTATTCACCCATTTGGTTGACTATTTTCACAACCAAGGTATATTCAACCAAATGGATGAATATATAAATGAGCAAAAACTTTCTTCAATCTTAAAAGCGGCCAGTGATCCAACTCGGCGGTCACTACTGACCACCTTAGTCCAACAGGGCCCCTCGCGGGTCACTGAACTGGCCAGACACTATGATATGAGCCTAAACTCCATTTCCAAACATATCAAAGTTTTAGAGGCAGCAACTTTAGTAACACGCAAAACAATAGGCAGAGTTCACCTCATTGAGGCGCAGCTCGAACCTATTAATCAGATAGATAACTGGTTTAAAAATCTACGATCGATTTGGGATTTACGACTGGATGATCTTGAAACTATATTAAATAAGGAGATTTGTGATGACTGATGCTAATAGTAATAGCGAAGAATTAACATTGACTTTATCGCGCACTATTAATGCCCCAGTGGAAAAGGTTTTTGACGCTTGGCTAAACCCAGAAACTTTGGCTAAATTTATGATTCCCGGTAGCGGCATGTGCGAGCCTGATGTAAGTACTGATGCCGTAGAAGGAGGATGTTTTCGTATTCTTATGTCTGCATCTGACAAAGAGCTTCCCCATACCGGGGTCTATCAGAAAATTTCACCGCACAGCCAAATTGTTTTCACTTGGCAATCTGCTCAATCTATCGATGGTTCGACAGTTACTTTAAACTTCCAGCCCAATGCCAGCGGAACATTGATCGAACTGCAACAGGTAAAATTCTACTCAGAAGAGGCGAGAGCGGCCCATAACGGTGGCTGGCAGGCAATTCTTCTACATCTAGATCAGTTGCTTGGCGCCGCATAAACGCGCCAGAATTAACCTAACCTAAACAGTGCTCATCACTGAAAAAAAGGGAATCTCTATGGAAGACTTTTCAACCTTAAACTGGCTAGCTATTGGCGTAGGTACCATAGCGTCATTTTTACTCGGCTGGCTCTGGTACAGTCCTATTCTATTTGGTACTAAATGGGCAGAAGGCTCTGGTGTGACACTGGAAAGCGCCGATAAAATGCCAATATTTGCTATGTTTACTCAGCTGTTGGCCCTACTGGCACTGGCCATGGTAATAGGTATCACAGCACAAGTTGACGCCCTGATAACCGCCATCCTGGCCATTTTAACCACTGCGTTATTCGCAGCTTCCGCAGGCGGGTTTATCAATAAGAGTCGCTATGCGATTACTGTTGATGTCTGCTACAGAGTCGCAGCAGGAGCAGTTATGATTGTTTTTCAGGGGATTTTTTAATCCAAAATGACCTGCTAAAGCTTCTCTAGGCTCATAAATGCTAGACCTTTTGCAATTTGCTAAAAGGTTTAGCAGGGTATTCAACACTAATTTTATCACCTGTCACTATCATCCCGCCCTGCTCGACTACCGCCATCACTCCCGCTTTGCGTACAATATTACCCTCATCATCCCTGCTTAACACGGCCTTAGTTAATCCGCTCTGGTAGTCATCTAACTGGGCACAAGGGTTGCGCAGGCCAGTCAAGCTGATCACTACAGAACTACCTATCAGTAGTTTTGTATCTCTTGGTAGTGCCAGTAAATCAATACCTGAAGTGGTGATATTCTCGCCCATAGTACCTGGGTCCACTGCATATCCCTGCTCTCGCAACTCTTCAAGTAGCTCGTAATGAATTAAGTGTACTTGTCTTAAGTTTGCTTGAGTTGGGTCGACTTTAACCCTGGAGCGATGTTTTACACAGGTTCCACGGTGGGCATCACCGACTATTCCCTCTCCACAAATTAGTTCGATAGCGTCTACCGCTGGTTTAGAAAACTGATGTTGTGGATTGATACTCAACCCCAATACACGGCTCATGGCTACCTCATTTATAGGACAAAGGGCTTCAATAATAGCAGCTTAACCACTATATTTGTACAGAGCCTTTTGTAGCTAAACAAAGCACTTCAGTGACTGGAGTGTATTGGTGGCCTAAACGAACGTTAGGTCATCACACCAGGTCGGAAAGGTTTATTGGCTTGATTGTGGCGGCTGTTAGATTTATTTTGCGCTAGTAGTTTAACTTTTTTAGCGATTAATCCACGTTTGTCGACATGGCATTCAAATTCGACAGTAACCCCTACTTTTAAAAACTGGCAATTTAGCAGGTCAGCTTTATAGACGATAATATCTTTGCCGGTACCGTTCGCCAAAAAACCTGAGTCTTTATCGCGGAACCATTTTTTAACAACTGTTTGCAACTTTTACTCCTTAGTAAAATGCGGCCGCATCTCTTTATTTTAGTCAGCAAGCCAGAAGGATAATTGAATTATAAAATTGGAAGTTTAAGGTTGTACTCTGGTTTTGTTCAGCACTGGTCAAGATTATTGGCTGGTAGAAATTTAATATAGCACAGATGTGTATTTTTATTATATGCAAAATGCTACGTCCCTCATAATAACTGAAAAGCCGCTATCTAAAAAGCCCTTGTTGACTAACATCCGATTATCTCCAGCGTCTTCTGTCCAGGCTATAAGCTATTCGATCTTCTGCGAAGTAAGTACAATGACATAGGGTTGCAGATTGCGTTTTTTCTGGCATTGCAAAGGTGGTTAGCCAAAGGGATTTCTGCTGCGCTGCACAGACGATTGTATAGCCCTGTAAGTACAATAAATATAATTTATTTTTTCAGCGTTTAAATAGCTATTTACAACAGAAAAAGTGATAAAATTATGCAACTTTGATTCTCCGGTCTCTTGAAAGCTAAGCCATCGGAACAGTATTTATTGGATAACCATGAAAAAGACCATTGCACTAACTCACCCAAAAATTAAGCCTGCAAGATTACTTGACTCGATCAAACACGATGTAAAAAAATATCTTAAAAGAGAACGCAACAAAAAACTGCCTGCCGATGTAGATTACTGGGATTTCGATTGCAAATACGGCAATGTAGAAGCCGAAGCAAAGATTATCCACCTCGCTGAAATTAACAAGTACATTGATCAGGCAGCCAGTGAAGGTCTAGAATCTTTTTACTTGGAAATCCTAGTCAAACACGGTCACCGTACCAATGCCGAAGACCCTTGGGAACAAAACAGATAGGCAGTTTCTTCAACTAAATAGTCTATTTAGGGGCTGGTATAGCCCCTGAATCATTGTTAGTTTGATAACTGAAACCTCGGTGCTGCTCCACTCAATTATTGACTCAGCAACTGCTCAATATCATTAGCTATTGCCTCTGGTTTAGTAACACTTGCGTAACGTTTGAGTACATTTCCCTCGCGGTCCACTAAGAACTTAGTAAAATTCCATTTGATCTTTTGGCTACCTAACAACCCGGGTGCCTGTTGTTTTAAGTATTTAAACAAGGGCTCTGCATTCTCCCCATTGACTTCGATTTTTGAAAAAAGTGGAAAGCTTACCGCGTAATTTTTTGTACAAAACTGAGAAATTTCTAAATCACTGCCTTTTTCCTGGGCACCAAATTGATTGCAGGGGAAACCTAGTACCACCATTTGCTCGCCCTTAAATTTTTGGTACACAGACTCCAGCCCTTTATATTGTTCGGTAAATCCACAATCACTGGCGGTATTAACAATCAACATTACTTGCTGTTGATACTGCTGTAAATTAATTTGCTCACCTGTGATTGTTTTAACACTAAACTGGTAGATACAATCCTTCATTATTACCTCTGATAATTAAACCTCTGATTGAGTGTATTTACTCAAACAGCGACTTCAGTAGACTCCAATCATTTAGATCAATGCTCAAGGAGCTATTGGCTACAAGCCAGTAGATTCCATTGCTAGCGGCGGCGGATAAAATCCCTAAGTTTGCGGAAAACCAGAAAGTAGCGTCGAATAGCCACCGCTTTGCGTAGCTGCTCGCACTGATCAGCCGTGAGCATTTGTGGTTGGTGGTGCTCAACAAGCTTAAGAAAGTGATAGCGTGTCACTTTCGTTGCAATTAGCCAGATCGGGCTCCATCTGAAACTCCTTAAGGTAGATCTCTCAAAATCCACCAGCGACACCTCCCCTCTCTCATCCACTAATACATCTCTGATCGGCATAGAGTGACGTGCAACTCCCGCGATTAACATCTGTTCAACAATTTTCTCTAAATCTATTAGGTTTTCTGCTGTTAAACTGGTGGCGGACACCCCGGGGAGTCTTGATAAATGCAAAGTTGTATCCCATTCAACGACTCTGACAAGGTCCGGTACATGATCTAACTGCTTTAACCGCAACAGCGATCTGCGTTCAAGATCAAAGCGCTTTAAATAGTCACTACTTTTTTTAAAATGTTTAGTAACTAAATGCTCCCCTATACGCAGAAACATTTTTTCTGTGTTGTAGATGCTTCCTATAACTTGTTTATTTGCAGACATATCCCTGTCCTCAAGTAAGATGCAAATTAGCTCACTACTGTATTCGCAGAAGGCATAAGCTATTCGCAGCTCCCTTAAATAAATAGCTGATCGGTCACTCTATTGGCTAAAAAATATTTTCCTTTGATTCAGTATAGTGAAATTATTCATTTATACCCGATAACTGTGATAGTTCTTTAACATTTACCTTCTCTGCCTTAGACTGCTGTTTTATATAATGAAAAAAAACAATTAATCTCGTTGCTGTTCGTGGGCATACTCATACCTTTCCTGCTATTTGAAGTATATGCAAAACACACCCATTGAAAGAGTCAAATCCGCATTCTTACAAGCCATCATGGCGACTTTGTTAAGTATTTTTATTGGCTTCTCTTTTAAAATTTGGTTAGCTCAGTGGATTGCCAAAACAGATTTAGCACTGTTTCACACTGTCGTTGATATAATTTCACTGTCGCTAATTCTAATGACTGGCTTTCGCTCTTCGATGATAGTCAGCTATACCCAGACTAAAAATGACCGAGATATTATTAATATATTTCGCTTCAGTCTTATTCTTATGATACTGCTTACTTGGGGCATAGTGCTCCCTTACATCAAACATCAATTAGATATCAATGTAAGCTATTTAGAAGTCGTCGGTATCATTTTAGGCTTGGGACTAAAAGTTTACTTTACTAATCTGCTGGCGATGTATCGACTCTATCACATATCCAATAAAGTGACCTGGCTTGAGCCCCTGACTAACCTGATCATGTTTATGCTTTGTTATTACCTGCTAGGATTGAGTTCGCTAAGCTCGCTATTTGCCGGCTTAACACTGTCTTCTCTTGTTATTGCCGCTTACATGTTTAAGCATCGCCGAGAATTTATTGCCACTCGCCCTTTATCTACAGTACAACTTAATCCAGCCCTGCTCAGTTTTGTGAAAAAAAGCTTTAGCGCATCTCTCGAAGCAGGGGCCAGTATCTTAATGATCTACATAACTATTTTACTGACTATCCAACATTTTAGTCTCGATGAACTGGGTGACTTCCAAGTAGTCGTAAGGCCCATATTTACTTACATGACATTGCTGTTTGTTTTTCCCATCTACCGATTTGTATTACCAGAGCTGGCAGTGTGTGTACGAAACAATGATTTTCTGCAAATCAAGAAAATCAAACGCTGGGTCTATTCTTTAGCGCTGTTGGTCGCAGCCACTTTCCTATTGTTAATGATGTTCTACTCCCGACAACTAGTGCTGTTACTTTTCCCAGAACAATACATTGGTGCGGCACCAGTATTACTACACTTCTCAATGTTTTTTCTGTTTATGATGCTCAATGCCTATCAACTCGCCTTTATAAAAGCACAGGGGCGCTTTACTGAAAGTTTGATCATACGCATTAGCGGCATCCTGACTCTGGTCTGCTCCTTCTACATCTACAGCCAATTCTCTGTTCATGTACTGGCTATCATCAGTGCCCTAGGTAGTGGATACCTGATGATGTTTATACTTTCTAGTTTGCTGGAAAGGCAGATACTCAAACAAAATATGCTAAGTTGTAAAGTATAAATCCCCAATACTG
>MABF01000323.1 GCA_002163025.1 'Osedax' symbiont bacterium Rs2_46_30_T18 | reverse complement strand
ACTGGACAGACAAACACTGTCGGCACTTTCATCGGGTGATTAGTCGCAATACTTTGTTGTATACCGAAATGGTGACTACCGGGGCGCTGATTTATGGTGATAAAGATCGTCATTTAGCCTACAACCAATCCGAGCATCCTATCGCACTACAGCTGGGCGGAAGTAATGTGCAAGAGTTGGCGCTGTGCGCAAAAATGGCCGAAGATTATGGTTACGACGAAGTTAACTTAAACGTCGGTTGTCCCAGTGATAGAGTGCAAAACAACATGATTGGCGCCTGTTTGATGGCGCACCCACAGATAGTGGCGGATTGTTTAGCAGCGATGCGCGATGCGGTTAGTATTCCAGTGACGGTTAAACACAGGTTGGGCATTGATGATCTGGATTCTGATGAGCTGTTGCATCAGTTTGTCGATACTGTGCAGCAATCCGGTTGCAGTACTTTTATAGTACATGCGCGCAAGGCGATTTTAGCCGGGCTTAGCCCAAAGCAAAACCGCGATGTGCCACCGCTGGAATACGATCGGGTATATAGATTAAAGCGCGCTTTTCCACAGCTGGAAATTATTATCAACGGTGGCGTCAAGACCATCGCTGAGTCTAAAGAGCATTTGCAGCATATTGATGGGGTGATGATTGGGCGCGAGGCCTACCACAATCCCTACGCAATTTTGGCCGAGGTCGATCAGTTGTTTTACGGCGAAGATATTGCTGTTATAACTAGGCAGCAAGTGCTACAAAACATGTTACCCTACATTGAACAGCAGCTTAGCGCTGGCGTGCCATTGAGTTATGTAACCAGGCATATGTTGGGTTTGTTTCACGGCATGCGTGGCGGCAAACAATTTAGACGCGTTATTAGTGAACAGGCATACAAAAAGGATGCTGGTATTAATGTATTAAATGAAGCTTTTGCCAGAGTAGAAGCGTTTTTATAAATAAGGATAAAAAGAGCATGGCAAGTCAATTAGAACAGTTAAAAGCAATTACTACAGTTGTCGCAGATACCGGTGATATCGCCGCGATTAAACAGTTTACACCTGTAGATGCAACGACCAATCCTTCACTGTTATTAAAAGCCAGTGCCTTACCTGCTTATGCACCGCTACTAAATGAAGCTAAGGTCTGGGCACGTGTTCAAGGTGGTTCCGATGCAGAAATTCTGGCCAATATGACGCAAAAGCTGGCAGTGTTGATCGGGCTAGAAATCTTAAAGATTGTTCCTGGTCGTATTTCTACTGAGGTAGATGCAAGGCTTTCCTACGATGTACAAGGCACGTTAAACAGTGCGCATCAGATTATTGATATGTACAACGAAGCGGGTATCGGCAATGAACGTATCCTGATCAAAACAGCCTCGACCTGGGAGGGAATTCAAGCCGCCAAGCAACTAGAGAAAGAGGGGATCAATTGTAATTTGACCTTGCTGTTTGGTTTTGGCCAAGCGGCCGCCTGTGCAGATGCCGGCGTGTTTTTGATTTCTCCTTTTGTCGGCAGAATTTTAGATTGGTACAAGGCAAGCTTCCCTGAGAAAGATTTCTCGGGCAGCAATGACCCGGGTGTACAGTCTGTTACCAGTATTTACAACTTCTATAAAACCAATAACTATTCGACTATCGTAATGGGCGCCAGCTTTAGAAACATCGGTGAAATCCAGGCGTTGGCAGGTTGTGATCGCCTGACGATCAGCCCGCAGTTGATGCAGGAGTTGGATGAGCTAATGGAGCCTTTAGAGCGCCAGTTAAATCCTGAATCTGCTACTTCTGACAGAGCTGCACAGAGCATCGACGAAGCCACATTCGCCAGTGAACTGAAGAGTGACGCGATGGCCAATGAGAAATTGTCGACCGGAATCGATGGATTTGTTGCCGATCAGATTAAACTTGAGCAGCTATTGGCCAAGCTATAAACAGTACAACTGTGGTTGTATTAACAGCCAATAAGAAATGCCTGTAGTGATATAGGCATTTTTTTTGGTTTTTTTGAGGTGATCAATAATTAGTAGGAAGTAGG
>MABF01000303.1 GCA_002163025.1 'Osedax' symbiont bacterium Rs2_46_30_T18 | reverse complement strand
ATTACTTTCTCAATGATCTGAATTTTTCGTGCGACACCACTGTCATCAAGTCCGGTACCGGGTCCGGTTAACTCAGTCACAGATTCACCACTGATGGCTGCGGCTAATACTGTGGCCGAAGTGGTATTGCCTATGCCCATGTCGCCACCGATAAATAACTCACAACCGTGAGATTTTGCATGCAGCAATGATGTTTGACCAGCTTTTAAGGCCTGCGCACACTGCTCACGGGTCATAGCATCGGTTTCTAACATGTTGGCAGTGCCAGCGGCGATGAAGGAGTTTTGCACCCCGGGGAAATCAGTTTTTCCCACTGTCCCCAAATTAACAATCTCAAATGGCGCCAGTAAAGTTTTCGCCAAAACGCTGATTGCCGCTCCGCCGCTGGCAAAATTGGCCACCATTTGCCCGGTGACCTCCTGTGGAAAAGCCGAGACACCTGTTGCTGCAATACCGTGATCCGCCGCAAATATACAGATAAAAGGCGCTGATATTGTCGGCACTCTACCCTGCATGGCGGCCAGATCAATTGCCAGTTCTTCAAGCCTTCCCAGCGCCCCTAAAGGCTTAGTTAGCTGCTGCTGACGCTCAACGGCTGCTTCTCTGGCGCTTAGGTCTAGCGCTTTTATTGGGCCAAATATCCAACTACTCATCTATATATACCTTTCTACTATTCTTTGAGTTCAGTCAAAAAAGACTGACACTGCAGTTCAAATTAGTTTAGCGCTTAGCTTGTAACGCTTAATTTTGTATTAGCAAATTCTTAACATTTAGCCTTTTAACGAAAGCGGCAAACCGGCCACCGCCAATGTAACTTTGTCACTCAAGGCCGCCACTTGCTGATGCAATAGGCCCGCCTGGTCACAAAAATCTCGGCTTAGCTGACCCAGTGGGATGACTCCCATATTGGTCTCGTTACTGACCAATATGATCTGGCAGCGGCTAGTTTCAAGCACCTGCAATAGCTGCTGCTTTTGCGCCTCATAGTAGGCGAGATCTCTCTTAAACAGGCAGTTTGTTAGCCATAAAGTCAGGCAATCGACTAACAGACAGGTCTCTGACGCAGCGTGTTTTTCAATGGCTTGCGCTAACTCAAAGGGCTCTTCCAATAATTGCCAGCTCTGCGGTCTGGAATTTTGGTGCGCCTCGATACGCTCGCGCATCTGTTGATCATCGCCGGTGGCGGTGGCCAGATAAATCACCGAAAGCCCGGTATCGGCAGCAGCTTGCTCGGCCAATTTAGATTTACCCGAGCGGCTACCACCGAGAAATAGCTCTATCACTGAGCTTGTTCCTCTGAGCTATGGTGTATCGTTAGCGAATCTATCTTATCTGATTCTTGCTCTAGTACACTCTGTGGAAATTGACTCATAAAACAGCAACAGAGGTTTTCACCGATCATAGTACGTGGGCCCAAGGGGTGATCAATATGCTTATAGACACCGTGCGAATGCCCATGACTATGCCCATCATCGTGACTGTGAGAGTGATCATGGTCGTGACTGTGACTGTGAGAGTGATCATCGCTCAATGGAGCGGCCACTTCTTCTGGGTCAATAAACTCCGCATGGTGGTGATGTATCTCTACTTCCCCCGCCGCCAGACGACGTTCGAAAGATTGCATCAGACTCTCACCGTTACTGTGTGGCTGCTCGGTCATAATCTCCCGAAGACGTACCTCAAAGGCATCTATCACTTTAGGGTGGTCGTTGAGATAAGGCGTTTTGATAAACTCTATTTCTGGGTACTGCTCAGCTATCTTATCGACGTAAGCATAAATACGTTTAATCAATCGACCGGTAAATAGAAAATAGGGAGCGACGACGATTTTCTTAAAACCTAGCTTAATTAAGCGCTCCAGCCCTACACCTACCGAGGGATATGTCACCCCTGAATAAACGGTATCAGCCCAGCCAAAACCCATATTTTCGTTAACGATTCGCGTTAATTTGGCCGCTTCAGCATTGGCCAGAGTATCGGAGGTGCCCCGCCCTACAACCACTAACATAGTGTCATGGATA
>MABF01000320.1 GCA_002163025.1 'Osedax' symbiont bacterium Rs2_46_30_T18 | reverse complement strand
GATGTAATTTTAGCATCTGTCGGTAGCCTTCGATGATGGCTTTTAGTTCCAGTGGATCGTCATGCCACGTTTCCATAATACTCCGGTATTCTCTACCATGTTTTAGCTTATTGACAGTGCGGTTGTAATCGGCAATCACTTTTTTCCCCCAGGCATTTTTCGGACAAGCCAAATAGCTGATCGAAAAAGCCTCCATCTCTTCTATTCTCACACTAATGAGTTCAACTTGTAGCTGAGGCTGCTTTTTAGCCAAATAGTTGGCGATGTAAGGGTACTCGATCATGTAATCAAATCTGCCTCTGAGTAACATTTTAATTAAGTGCTCAGCATCGACTAAAGACCTGCTGATATTGGAGCCTTGTTCGTGTTTTTCCAGGAGCCTATCGAGAATCGTGGAATAAGATCTGGCGCTTTGCAGAACCCCCGAGAGCGCTGGGTTGTTCATCAGCTCAACGATAGAAATAGATTCTGGGCTGCCAAGCGCTTCTAAACTGGATTTTCTCAATATAATTCTATTGGGCAATGTAATAGAGGATGGGATAGAAAACTCAGTCGTTTTCGCCCTCTCTGTGGTTTTAAAAGCGAGGATGTTACAAATTTTGTGGCCTTTTTTAATACCCGACCACATCCTTTTCCAATTCATTTCTCTGCTGCTATGCTCATACATAGGCATATGTTTTTGAAATAACTTTAAGTAAATATCAAATCGACCTAGCCCCTTATCTTTCCCCGTTAATATCATTATCGGTGGCCAGTGAACGACAGCCCAAGTTAGCTGTTCTTTTACTGCTGTCTCGGCGGCACTAAGAGAGGCGCAAGCTATCATTGAGCACAACAACAGAGCGGGTCCCTTCATCGGTCACTACCTCGAACTATTTATCTTATCGTAAAACTAAACTTGAACATCCAGCTGAAATTTAACCTTGATGATTTAGCGTAATTGTAGATGATTGTTTCGCATAAATTTTTTGGGTAACACTGACGTTAACACGCCCCATACTTATACTACTGTAGGCCTTAGCCGAGCATAATATTGGTTATGGGGTGACAAGCTAAAGGTGTCCTTGAAATCGCTATTCCACCCTGTTGGTTATCTTCAGTAAGTCTATAAATGAATTGCTGAATAAATCTTGCCGTCAATTGCGGACACAATCTACATCGGTAAGCTTTTAACCTTGCGACTATTGAGCTTGTACAGCCAACTCGGTGTCGTTTACAAGTTACTACAAACAATAGAAACTTTTAAATAGGGTGAAACCCTATATCACAGCACATGCCTATAGGGGTCATCATTGATCAGAGAAAAAAGAAAAGGACTGACTGCGAGTCTCTGGGGTTTTAAGTTTTTCTCAGTCAATCTTCGCTTTGCCATCAAATAGCGACGCGAGCCTGATAGTCTGAATTAACTCGATATCGTTTTTTTCAGCAAAATCGCGAGCTGTGGCTGATATTTCACCCAGCGCCAGATACAAATACCCGGTTGCTCCAGCCTCTTCACCTGCAGCCACCAATAATTTCAAAGGCTCTATTCCCGTATTAGCCGCCTTAAATCGTTTACTGCATAACAATACTTTTCGACTACCCTGGGTCAATTCCAAATCAGCGCCATTACCTTTAAACGCAATAGACTCGTAGCCATTTTTGATATAGTTAGCCGCTATTTTTTCTGCGATGTCCCCAGCCGGCATTTTTTTAGCTTGTTGAATAACATGCAAAATCTGTTTTTGAGAGGGCTCCTTAAATTGCTTGAAAGCCGCGTACCCCCCTATTGCAAAAAATGGCAGCGTAACGCTAATGCTTAGAACCACGTACTTCGCATCGGTAATAAGCAAACTAGCCCCTAGAATAAACAGACCAATTAATACGCTATACCACCACTTAGAACGCAATAAAATTGCGAACAACGAACCCTTAGCCATTTTAAATGCCATTAATAGAATACCTTTGAAAATACCGCTACCTGTTTAACCCAGCAGACGATGGGAGTTTAAATATACAACCCTATACTACCATTTTACTTG
>MABF01000104.1 GCA_002163025.1 'Osedax' symbiont bacterium Rs2_46_30_T18 | reverse complement strand
TACGAAATAATTAGTATTCTCGATGCCCCCGGTAATGCCCTTGTAGGAAACCAGTTCTCCCAAATCATACTCTGCCACCAAGGCTATGAAGTCCGCTTTATCTAGCTGTGTATATACTGCCACTGAATCACCGTAAAAACTGTTGTGAGAGGGGGATTGGCACCTGAGTGCTATTCTGGCCTCTACTATTTAATGGCACAAATAATACGGGGTATGGGGGTTAAGTACTACTTTCTTTTTGCTCAATTAAGCACTGCATTGACAGTTCCTTAGATTAACCGCGTACATTATAAATGTACTCTATGCTGAGTATCTGTGAACGGATATACTGCCCTCTCTCTGAATTACTAATGGACCTCCACTATGGCAAACCCGTCACTCATCCTCGTCGATGGCTCTTCTTATTTATATCGTGCATTCTTTGCCTCCGCGCAAGCCGATCTTCGAACCAGTGATGGATCCCCAAGTGGTGCCGTTCGTCTAGTGACTTCTATGATGCGCTCATTAGTCAGCCAGTATCCGGATAGTCGTATCGCGGTGATCTTTGATGCCAAAGGCAAAACTTTTCGCGACGATATCTATCCTGAATACAAGGCCAACCGTCCCTCAATGCCGGATGATTTACGCTCGCAGATTGAGCCTATCCATAATATTATCCGCGCTATGGGCATGCCTTTGATTATGATCGAAGGGGTCGAGGCGGATGATGTTATAGGTACTTACGCTAAGCAGGCGACAGAGACACAATGCTCATTGCTAATTTCTACTGGCGATAAGGATATGGCGCAGTTAGTCAACGAGCACGTGACTTTAATCAACACCATGAACAACACTATTATGGACGTGCCAGGAGTTGTCGAAAAATTTGGCATTCCCCCTGAGCTAATCATCGACTACTTAGCGTTGATGGGAGATAAAGTAGATAACATTCCCGGAGTACCCGGTGTCGGCGACAAAACGGCCCGAGCCCTGTTGCAGGGAATTGGCGGTATACAGCAGTTATACCAACAGCTCGATGATATCGCCTCGCTGGAGTTTCGCGGGGCTAAAACTATGGCTAAGAAGCTGATTGATAATAAAGAGTTTGCAGATCTCTCCTATTTACTAGCGACCATTAAGCTGGATGTAGAAGTAGACTTATCCATAGCACAATTGCAAAACACTGCTGTGGATAAGTCGGCGCTGTTGGAGCTTTTCAGAACTTACGAGTTTAAGAGCTGGGTGGCACAGCTAGAGGGCGGCGCTCAGGCACCGGCTGCCAGTAATAATGATGCAGCTCAAACGGCGGCTGATGAAACTCTGCCGGAGCCTCCGCAGAGCACTGATTATCAGATTATCTATGAAAAAGAGCACTTTGCCACTTGGCTTCAAAAACTTGAAGCCTCTGATTTATTTGCTTTTGATACTGAAACAGACCGCCTCGATTATATGGAGGCGGAGCTGATAGGTCTCTCTTTTGCGGTAAGTCCCGGTGAGGCAGCTTATGTCCCAGTTGCTCACGACTATGTAGGTGCACCGGCACAGCTGGACAGAAACTGGGTTTTAGAGCAATTGAAACCGCTGTTAGAAAATGCCCAGTTGAAAAAAGTGGGACAGCACATGAAGTTTGATATGAACGTCTTGGCCAGATACGACATCGCGTTGTGTGGGGTTGAGTTCGACACTATGCTCGAGTCGTACGTTCTAAACTCCACCGCCACTAAGCACGACATGGACAGCCTGGCGGCTAAGTATTTGGGAGTAAAAACCACAAAATTTGAAGAGCTGGCAGGCAAAGGTAAGAAACAGCTGACTTTTAATCAGATCGATGTTGAGTTAGCAGGCCCCTACGCAGCCGAAGACGCGGATATTACCCTTAGACTACATCATGCTCTGGGCGCTAAGTTAGCGGCAATAGAGCCGCTGCAAAAGGTGTTTTCCGAGATTGAAAACCCATTGATTCCTGTGCTTTCCAACATAGAACGCAACGGTGCCTTAGTAGATCCCAGTATGTTGGCACAACAGAGCTTAGATATTCACAATAGACTGCAGCAATTAGAGGCAGATGCTCACCTTGCAGCCGGAGAAGTTTTTAATTTGAGTTCGCCAAAGCAGCTGCAAGTGATTTTGTTCGAAAAGCTGGGGCTGCCAGTGAAAAAGAAAACACCAAAAGGCGTCCCCTCGACAGCAGAGGAAGTGCTGGTGGATCTGGCAGAATCTTATGAGCTGCCAAAGTTATTGCTCGAGTATAGAGGCCTGGCAAAACTTAAGTCGACTTATACCGATAAGTTACCACTGATGATTAACCCGCGCACTAAACGCATTCATACCTCTTACCATCAGGCCGTTGCCGCCACGGGGCGCCTGTCTTCTACTGATCCCAATTTGCAAAATATTCCGATTCGCAGCGAGCAGGGGCGTAAAATTCGCCAAGCTTTCATAACACCTAAGGGCTACAAAATGGTCGCGGCCGATTATTCACAAATCGAATTGCGCATCATGGCACACCTGTCGGCAGATAAAGGTTTGCTAGACGCCTTTAATCAAGGGGATGACGTGCATAAAGCGACCGCTGCAGAAGTGTTTAAAGTAGCGCCTGAAGATGTCAGTATCGATCAGCGACGCAGCGCCAAGGCAATAAACTTTGGCTTGATTTACGGTATGTCTGCATTTGGCTTGGCCAAACAGCTGGGGATAAACAGAGTTGAGGCCAAAGAGTACATTGAGCATTATTTTGCTACTTATCCTGGAGTGCAAAATTACATGGAAGAAGTGCGGGAAAAAGCTCGGGAGCAGGGGTTTGTCGAGACAGTCTACGGTCGCCGCTTGTACCTGCCTGGGATTAAAGCCGCCAATGCCATAATGCGTCAGGCTGCAGAGCGTACCGCAATCAATGCTCCGATGCAGGGCACAGCTGCAGATATTATTAAGCGAGCGATGCTGGCGGTAGACACTTGGTTGGCAACAGGGGAATTTGACGCCAAGATGATCATGCAAGTACACGATGAACTAGTCTTTGAAGTGGCGGATAACCAGGTTGAGGAATTCACTGAGAAAGTCATACAGATCATGCAGGAGGCTGCCAGTTTAGATGTACCTTTAATTGTTGAGGCTGGGGTGGGTGAAAACTGGGATGAAGCGCATTAAACGTTTTGATAAAATATTGATTGCTATAGGCTTGTTAAAAATTTCATTTATTTTTCATTAATGGTGAACTTTAAAAAAATCTTCAGGTCATATAAATACAGCTAGAGCAACTTCCCCTTTCTTTAGCTGTGAAATAGCGTTATTTATATGTTTATCGCCTCAGTACAGATAATAATTTTCGAGTTATCCAATCACTGTACTGAGGCAAATTTTTCTAGCTTCTGTTATCCCTTTATTCTTCTATCAGCCCTGTATCACTGTCAATACTCAGCCATGAATCTAACTGATTTTTAAGCGTGTCCACGCCGTCAAACTTAAGTGACGAGAAAACTTGTACTGTTACCTTATCTCCTAATGCTTCCTTTAAAGATTTCCTTAACCCTAAAAGAGTGGATTGTGCCGGGCCGCGCTTTAATTTATCAGCTTTAGTCAGCAGCACATGTAGTGGCACTTGTGTAGACTCGCACCACTGCACCATCATGTGGTCAAATTCTTTCATCGGATGGCGAATATCCATGACTAATACCACACCGCGCAAACTGTGGCGCTGTTGCAGGTACTGATCCAGATGTTTTTGCCAGTGCTCTTTCATTGCCACTGGGACTTTGGCATAGCCATAACCAGGCAAGTCTACAAGCCGGGTATCGGCAATATTTAGGTTAAAGAAGTTAATTAACTGGGTGCGCCCCGGAGTTTTTGAGGTGCGGGCCAGTTTTTTGTTGTTTGTTAATGTGTTGATAGCACTGGATTTTCCAGCGTTAGAACGACCGGCGAAAGCTACTTCAGCCCCCGTGTCTTCTGGGCACTGGCTAAGTTTACTGGCACTAACTTGGAATTTTGCAGTATTGTAAAAAATTTTGTTTTCTTGAATTGTCATAAAATATCTTTCCCCAATTATGACGAAACGATATTATTCGTTCCAGCTTGCAGAGGTATTGTTGTATAATGCAGCAAAATCAACCTTGTCGGAGGCAGATTTACCGCAGGGATAATAATAATTGCAACTAATTGTACTATTATGTACAGCTAAGGGCACAAGAAATCGTGTATTTTAAATTGAGAGTATCAGTTAATGATGAATAAAATTCTGATTGGTTTGGTGTTGAGCCTAAGTGCGTCAACATATGCTTATGCTGCGGGTGATGCGGCAGCAGGCAAAGAAAAAGCAGTAGCATGTGGCGCATGTCACGCGGCCGATGGTAATAGCGAAATTGGTAATTTTCCAAAATTAGCTGGGCAAAATGCTAAATACTTAATCAAACAGATGGTCGAGATCCAATCTGGAGCGCGTTCTGTACCTGAAATGGCCGGACAGCTTGACGGTAAAAATGAGCAAGATCTAGAAGATCTGGCGGCGTATTTTTCCAGCAAAAAGATTTTAGGTGGAAAAACAGCGGCTGATCAACTTGAGTTAGGTCAAAGCATTTATCGTTCAGGGATTCCGGCTAAGCAAGTTGCTGCCTGTACTGCTTGTCATGGTGCTAAAGGCCAGGGACTGTCTACCGCGGGCTTCCCTGCATTAGGAGGGCAACACGCCGCCTATACGCAGAAGCAATTGCAGAGTTTCAGAACTTCGCTTCGCGATAACGATACCAATGGCATGATGCGTGACATTGCGGCGCGTCTCAGTGATGTAGAGATCAAGGCAGTATCAAGCTACATTCAAGGCCTGTATTAATTGAGCAGACATTTTCGCTAGCATGCGAAGAGTATTTTAAAGGGCAGCTTCGGCTGCCTTTTTTTTCCTTAATTATTTCGGCTACTTTGTTCGCCATCAGTAAAACTACCAATGCAGTAATTTTAATTTTACAAAATCCGCCAGTAACAGCGAACTTTAATTTTTTCTGCGGTCTGATTGGCAATGATAAAAAAACTATAAGGATTTCATATGATCTATAAAAAACTGGCCGTAACCGTATTTGCTATGGCTGTTTCAAGCTTTTCTCTTGCCGCTGACTATGTAGCTGGCGATGATTATATTTTAACGGGTGCCAAAGCAACTGCAAGCGGTGAAAAAGTTAACATTACAGAATATTTTGGTTTCTGGTGCCCGCACTGTAATAATTTTGAGCCGCTACTGGAAAAATGGGTCGGCGACAATGCAGAGAAAGTCGCTTTTGATCGTGTCCCGGTTGCTTTTAGTACTCGCAGCCAGAACCAGACGTTAGCGCAAATGGCCTACTTTGTTGGCAAACAGGTCAAGAATGAAAAAGCAGTAGACTCTACTCTTTTTGATTTTTATCATAAATATGGGCGTTTGGCTGGGTCATTCAGCGATATTGAGAAAATTAAGAATGATCCTGTCGCCTGCAACCTGGAAATTAACCATCTGGTAGATAGAGCAGAGAAGCAAAGTGCCAGTGCTAACCGTCCATTCGATGTAGCTGCAACGACCAAGTACTTAATCGAAAATGTCTGTGAAACAGATGCCCGAGGTTGGGGGTTGATGAAATTGGCCAAAGAAGCTCGCGGTACCATACGCGATCAAAAGACTCTGGAAGAAATTCTAATTGTCGCGGGAGTTAGTCCGGTTAACCTCGATAAGCGATTGAGCTCTTTTTCGATGACATCAGCATTAAATACCGCGGCCAATAAAATGTCTGAGATGGGCATAGACAGCGTGCCGACCTTAGTGGTCAATGGCAAGTACAGGGTCACTTCATCGAAAGGTTTTGGCCACATGTTGAAAGTTGTAGAGTATTTAATAGAGAAGGAAAACGCTGAAAATAAAAAGTAATTTTATAGCGACGGTAAGTGGGTTATGATGTGTGTCCACTTACCGTATTTATGCAAAACCAGTACCGTATCAATATTTTTGCTCGAGCTTGGTAAGTGTAGTTTCTAACTTTGAGGGTTTGCTCTTTGTTACAAAGTTTGCAAATTCCATATTGGCGCACACAGAAGAGATAAATATATGGTCGAGGGAATGGGTGACTCTCTTTTTGGTTTTTTACGAGTGCTGTGTAAAGGCTTAGAAGGACAGAGTAAATCTTTAGATAGCAGTCTTAGTAAGCTGCGAACTCATATGATGAATTCAGAGGATGAAATTCCAGAAGAGTTGATTCTGAGTATCGAAAAACACGTACGGATACTAAACCTGGAGCGCCAGGAAAACAGTCAGGAATTTCTCGACATAGGTAAGTCCTGGCAGCTCAGTCTGAACAAGTTCGATTTAAAACTAGAACAGAAGCAGCAACTGAAAGACATTGCCAACGAGTTTAAAGATACCAAGAAAAACCATTACCACCTCCCCGCAAACCTTAAAACCCTTTTAGATCTACAGCTTGCCGCAGATGATATTACTGCCCATGCATCCAGTCTCTCCGATGAAGATCAAACTCTGGCGCTGAAAAAAATAGCTGATGAAATGATTCAGTTGTTGGCCCAAATCAACCTGCCGCCGAATCCAAATAATATTTGTGGACAATTGATTGGCGAGTTACAAGTTGACTTGAAATTGGCCAGCCTGCCGGTAATTATTGCGCAAATTACTAAAATAATTGCCAGCGAACTCGCAGCTAAAGGTGATGACTTTAGTAACTATTTGCACAGTTTGAACAAGCAGCTCAATGAAGTACAAGGCTATATTGATACCTCGCAAGATATCGATAAAAAAAGCGCCGATGCCAGATTAAATACTAACGAACAAGTCCGAGAAACTGTTTCTAAGATAAACCGGTCGGTTAGCGAAGCAACTAAAATAGGGGAGCTCAAACAGAGCCTATCGGTTCAGCTAGAGCAGATTATCGGCGCTATGGATTCTCTGAAAGTCGAAGAGCAAGAGCGTGACGACGACTTGTTGGCTAATAATCAGGCGCTGAAAAAACGTATTTCAGTGATGGAGCAAGAAGCTGATAAGGTTCAGGAGTACATTGAAGAAGAGCGTAGAAAGGCCCGTGAAGATGCCTTGACCGGACTGCCAAATAGAGCTGCGTACAATGACATTATGGCGCATCAGTTAGAGAACTGGAAACGTTATAAGAAGCCTTTAACTATCGTAATCTGTGATCTGGATTTTTTCAAGCGCGTCAACGATAATTACGGTCATTTGGCTGGTGATAAGGTATTGAGTTTAGTTGCAAAACTGCTGTTTAAAGGCACTCGAGGTTCGGACTTTGTAACTCGTTATGGCGGGGAAGAATTTGCCATCATAATGCCATCAACAGAAGCTGCTAAGGCGGAGCGGGCAATGAACAAAATCCGTCGCCTGATAGGTTCCAGTCCCTTTAATTATCACGGCAAACCTATCTCAATCACTATGTCTTTTGGTTTGTCAGAAGCTGTTGCTGAAGACAGTATAGAAGACTTGTTCAGCCGTGCAGACTCCGCCTTATATAGAGCGAAAGAACAAGGTAGAAATAAGGTCTGTGTCGGGTAGAGCCCGGGTAATTATTATTCCACGGTAAAAGTGCTGTAAGTAGCTGCGCTGACTGGATTAGTTCTCCATGAAATACATAATAAGGTCTAGAAGTAGTGCAACGTCTTTTTAGAAGCCTAAAAATAGGTTTTATCTTTATCCGCTATCGCCTTGACACATTTGTTGAGCCCCTCCCTCTGCCATGGTATTTAAAGGTTTTCCTGTATTTGTTACCTTGGCGCTATTTGGTGCCGGTCAGGGCTGAGCGCGGAGTGCGCCTGAGATTGGCTCTGGAGAGCTTGGGGCCAGTCTTTATTAAGTTTGGTCAAGTGTTATCTACTCGGCGCGATTTACTACCGCTGGACATAGCTGATGAGCTTAAATATTTACAAGATCGGGTTCCTGCTTTCCCCAGCCGCCAAGCGGTCTCTATAGTAGAGAAAGCGCTGGGGCAGCCTGTCGAGGAACTCTTCGCAGAGTTTGATGCCAAGCCATTGGCTTCGGCCTCTGTTGCACAAGTGCACACTGCTACTTTGTACAGTGGAGAGAAAGCGGTCGTAAAAGTGATAAGGCCCGGTATAGAAAAAACTATCAAGAAGGATATGGCGCTGCTCTACACATTCGCCTATTTGCTGCAGGCGCTTTGGTCTGAAGGGAAGCGTCTGCATCCTATTGAAGTGGTCGCAGATTATGAGCAGAGTTTGGCAGATGAGCTCGATTTAAGGAAAGAGGCGGCTAATGCATCGCAATTGCGCCGCAATTTTCTAGATTCAGAAGTATTGTATATTCCAGAGATCTACTGGGATTACACTCGACAAAACGTGTTAGTGATGGAGCGGATTTCAGGTATCCCAGTGTCGGATATTGAAGAGTTACAGTCACAAAATGTGAATATGAAATTATTGGCTGAACGCGGTGTTGAAGTGTTTTTTACTCAAGTGTTTCGTGATAGTTTCTTTCATGCAGACATGCACCCTGGGAATATTTTTGTCGCCCATAACAGTGCTGAGCAACCAAAATACATTGCAGTAGACTTCGGTATTATCGGCTCTCTTACCTTGGAAGATCAAAGTTACCTGGCCCGTAATCTACTGGCTTTCTTTACCCGGGACTACCGCCAGGTAGCACAATTACATATAGATTCAGGGTGGGTGCCAGCGGATACCAATGTAACAGCTTTTGAGACAGCTATTCGCAGTGTATGTGAGCCTATTTTTGAAAAGCCGTTGAAAGATATTTCTTTTGGCCAAGTATTATTGGGCTTATTTCAAACCGCTCGACGTTTTAATATGGAGGTTCAGCCGCAGCTTGTGCTATTACAGAAGACCTTGTTAAATATTGAAGGTCTGGGGCGCCAGTTGTATCCGGAGTTAGATCTCTGGCAGACCGGAAAGCCGTTTCTAGAGGCCTGGATGAAAGAGCGAGTCGGGCCAAAGGCAGCGGTTAAGACCATCATTGCGCAAGCACCTGATTGGTTGGAAAAACTGCCTCAGTTACCGCAGTTAGCCTACGATGTGTTGCAGCAGAGTAAGCTGCAAAACAGTCTCTCATATCAGTTGGTTGAACAACAGCAGCAAAGAGAGTTGCAGTTGGGTAAAGCAAAGCGCAAAAAATATCTGCTAGCCGGGGGGCTGCTTGTATCTGCATTCTGGTTTGGTAGCGAGCCCGCGCGATTACTGTTGCAACAAATACAATGGCAGGGCTGGTTGTTGGGCTTGGCAGCGCTCTATGTCGTAAGTAGATAAGTGTGAGAAGTTGAAATCAGCGGCGCTAAGCCACATATAAAGATAAAGCAAGAAAGCTAACGAGATTATGATGACAGAGAAATGGCTCGATCAAATACAGTGGGATGAAAAAGGTTTAATACCGGCTATCGCTCAGGATCATGTTAGCGGCAAAGTGTTAATGGTTGCCTGGATGAACAAAGAATCGTTGTCTCTAACTATTGCAGAGCAGCGCGCTGTGTATTGGTCTCGCTCCAGAGCAAGGCTCTGGCGCAAAGGTGAAGAATCCGGGCATATACAAAAATTGCATGAGTTGCGATTGGACTGTGACAGTGATGTGTTACTGTTATCGGTACAGCAGGTAGGGGGTGTTGCCTGCCATACCGGACGCGAGAGTTGTTTTTATTCGGTATTTAAAGATGGGCAATGGCAAGTAGATGCTGCAGTAATAAAAGCACCTGAATCTATATATAACAAGTAGGCAATTATGAGTGATGTTTTAACAGAGCTGGGAAATATATTAGAGCAGCGAAAAGAGGCTTCTAGTGAAACATCCTATGTGGCTAGTTTGCACGAAAAGGGGCTAAACAAAATCCTCGAAAAAGTAGGCGAAGAGACAATAGAAGTCGTAATTGCGGCAAAAGATGCTCAAGCTAGTGGTTACAACCAGGATTTGATCTATGAGACAGCAGACTTATGGTTTCACAGTTTAGTCATGTTGTCGCATGTCGGTGAGAGACCCGAAGCAGTACTAAACGAGCTTGCAAGACGCTTTGATTTATCCGGGCTAGAAGAAAAAGCTTCAAGAAAAAGTGAATAGCTGATATACATTGTCAGCGCATAAAAACAAAAAGTAAAAACGTAGCAAATTATAGTGATTGATTAGGAGATAGTAATGGGTTTTGGTGGTGTTAGTCTTTGGCAGTTAGCAATAGTATTAGGCATAGTGATTTTACTTTTTGGAACAAAAAAACTACGAAATATCGGTGGTGATCTGGGAAGTGCGGTTAAAGGGTTTAAAAAAGCAATGAGTGATGGTGTCCTGGCTGATAAAACAGAAGCAGATAAAACAGAAGCGGATGCAAAAACAGCAGATAAGAGCATAGAAAAGCAAGATGCCGACTTTGTGGAAACCGTTGCTAAAGATACAGCAGCTGAGAATGTCGCTGCAACAGAAGATAAATCTGAGAAAAAGTCATCATAGATGTTTGATATAGGCTTTGGTGAAATAGTTTTAATCGCTGTACTTGCTTTAGTAGTACTAGGTCCGGAAAAATTTCCGACAGCTATTAAAACTTTGGGTATGTGGATTGGCAAAGCTAAACGCACCATAAATGGTATCCAATCGGAAATTTCAGAAGAGCTCAGGCTTGACGAAATTAAACGTAATGTATCTATTACTAAAGAGGAATTGACTCAAGAGTTAGACGAGCTCAAGCAACCCTTTGCAGAAGCTGGAGTTGAGGCAAAAGCAGACCCGTCTGATACCGGTGTTGCCGATGATAAAGATGACAATACTGGGGTGTCTGATTTGGATACCAAAGCTGATAAGAAGTAATATAGATGAAAGAACAACAAACTCCTGAAAAAGAAGAACAGACCTTAACCTCGCATCTGGTGGAGTTGAGAGAAAGATTAATAAGAACCTTATTGATTATATTGGCTATATTTCTCGGTCTATTCTACTTCGCAAATGATCTCTACACTTATTTGTCGGCACCTCTGACGCAATATTTGCCAGAAAACTCGACGATGATTGCCACGGATGTAACGTCTCCGTTCTTTGCTCCATTCAAACTGGCGATTGTATTATCTCTGTATGTTGCGATGCCCTTTATATTGCATCAGTTCTGGAGCTTTATTTCTCCCGGCTTGTATAAGCATGAGCGTAGACTTGCAATCCCATTGCTGGCCTCAAGCATAATCTTGTTCTATACCGGAATGGCTTTTGCATATTTTGTAGTATTTCCGCTAATGTTTGAGTTCTTTACCAGTGTGGGGCCTGAAAACGTTACTGTGATGACGGATATTAGTAGTTACCTTACTTTGGTCTTAAAGCTGCTTTTGGCATTCGGCATTATATTTGAAATACCTATAGCGACTCTATTGTTGATATGGAGTGGAATTACCACTGCAGCGGCGCTGCGAGAAAAGCGTCCTTACATAATAGTTGGCTGCTTTGCAATTGGCATGTTAATGACGCCTCCTGATCCGATATCACAGAGCTTGTTGGCAATTCCAATGTGGTTTCTGTTTGAGGCCGGATTGTTTATGTCGACAGTGTTTGTTCGCAAGCCTGCAGATGAAAGTGAAGATGAAGATGAAGGCGACAGCAGTCTAGAAGAGTCCAAATAAAGGGCGGCAAGTTTTACGCAATGCTGTACTTCAGTACCTGGTATTAGCCAAGCTCTTTATCGGTAGGCGGCAAGTTGTTAAATTTGCTAATTTTGAATTAACTATTGACCCTTGTCCGTAGATCTATATAATTCGCCTCCTCGCTGCAGGGTTACCCGAAACACAGCGAGCAGGATGAATTGCTAATCAATATAAGGCATTGCTTTATAACGAATAAAACTCACTCTGGTTAAGTTTTAATCTTTTTGGTTCACTTTAATGTCTTCGGAATTAAAGTTGAAAATAAACAAAATAATGATTGACTTAACGAGGCGCAAATATATAATACGCACCTCACTTAAACGGAGCCG
>MABF01000153.1 GCA_002163025.1 'Osedax' symbiont bacterium Rs2_46_30_T18 | reverse complement strand
TGAAAAGTACTTAGAGCAATCGGGACTAGCCTGGACCCATTTACGCACTATTTTCTTCCAGCAAAATTTCGCTGGCTGGGCTGAGGGTATCAAAGATGGTGCCTTGTACCTTGCAATTAAAGAAGGTGCGTTCGCCCCCTTAAATATTAACGACATCGGTGAAATCGCAGCAAATATCCTGGTCTCTGATGAGCATCAAAACAGAGCTTACGATATCACTGGTCCAGAATTACTCAGTGGCCAGCAATTGGCGGTAGCCTTTAGCCAGCAGACAGGCAAGTCTGTGGATTATGTCTCCCCTGATGATAGCAGCACATTGGAGTCGCTACTCGCTGCAGGTTGGCCAAAGTGGCAGGCACAGGGCATGTTAGAGCTATTTTCGGTATTTTCCAGTAATCAGGCAGCTGTGGTTAGTACAGATGGCGCCCAATTACTCGGCCGTCCACTGACCAGTATTCATGACTATATCAAACAAAATATTAGCTTTTTTAAGTAACCACATTCTCAGCCACCAGCAGTCAGCGGTTGAGCTGACGCTGGCTTAAGGAGTTCATCATGCAAAACCTTGCCAAAAAATTAACCCAAATCTCAGAAAATTCAACCTTTGCCACACTGGCATTACGTCTGCCTATCGGCTTGATTTTAATGGCACATGGTGCCCAGAAACTATTTGCCTGGTTCGGTGGCTACGGCCTTGAGGGAACCGGTCAGTGGATGGCCTCTATCGGCTTAGCCCCAGGTTATCTGATGGCGATACTGGCAGGCAGTGCCGAATTTTTTGGTGGATTGCTGCTGGTTATCGGTCTGTTAGTGCGCCCGGCCAGCTTAGTATTAGCCCTCACTATGTTAGTCGCTATCTTTAGCGTGCACATTGGCAACGGTCTGTTCATGAGCACTAACGGTTACGAATACGCACTGACTTTGTTAGTGGTATTTGTCTCGCTGGCCTATCAAGGTGCTGGCAAGCACTCTTTAGACGCTGTACTTAATCGACGCCTGATTAGCCAAGACTAAATCAACAAACTAACGCGCAATACAATAAGGAGTAGAACATGGGACTTATCGTCGCAGGAAAATGGGTTGACCAATGGTATGACACTCAAGGTAATCAGGGACAATTTGTCCGCCAGGATAGTCACTTCAGAGAAGTTATCTCTGCATCTAGCAACAGCACTTACCCGGCAGAGGCAGGAAGGTACCACTTGTATGTGTCACTCGCCTGCCCATGGGCACACCGCACTTTGATCTACAGAAAACTTAAAGGGCTAGAAGATATTATCAGCTTCAGTGTCGTCAAACCTGAGATGTTAGAAAATGGCTGGGAATTTGACCGGGACAGCCAGGACCAATACCCGGATCCACTGTACCAATTTAACTACGCTTACCAGCTGTACCTTAAGTCCAACCCGGATTACCAGGGACGCGTAACTGTACCTATTCTCTGGGATAAAAAGACTCAAACTATCGTTAACAATGAGTCGGTAGAAATAATTCGTATGTTTAACTCTGCCTTTGACCATTTAACCGGCAATAGCCAGGATTACTTCCCCATAGACAAGCGAGCGCCCATTGAGGAAATTAATCAGCGTATTTATCAGCACATCAATAACGGTGTCTATCGCGCAGGTTTTGCTACCACCCAACAAGCCTACGAGAGTGCCTACAATCAGTTATTCGACACTCTGGAAGAGTTGGAATCACACCTTAGCTCGCAGCGTTTTTTAGTCGGGGATAATATTACCGAAGCAGATTGGCGATTATTCACCACTTTGATCCGTTTCGATGCGATCTACCACGGCCACTTTAAGTGCAACAAAGCAAAGCTGAGTGAATTCCATCACCTGAGTAATTATTTACGTGAGCTATACCAAGTGCCCGGAGTGAGTGACACTGTAGACCTGCAACACAGCAAAGTTCACTATTACGCCAGCCATGGCTCCATCAACCCGACGGCAATAGTGCCTATGGGACCTTTTGCTGACTTTTCATCCAGCCACGACCGCGCCAGACTATAGTCTGGCTCAACT
>MABF01000308.1 GCA_002163025.1 'Osedax' symbiont bacterium Rs2_46_30_T18 | reverse complement strand
TATAAGCTGCGCTGATATCCCCGCTAGAAAATGGCTATTATCTATAGTGATTAACTGTCTTTATTATGTCAGCATTAGGAAGTTTCAAAGTACACCTTTAGGGGTGGCTGCACGAGTGACTTATTTGTTCAGCAGCGCCGCAAGTAACAACAATAACCAATTTGGATAGAGATGTAGCCATGACAGCATATTGGACAAAAGTGTTAAAAGAGATTTGGGATATAGATGCCAATTTAGTACAACTAGATGGAGAATACGATCTCAATTTTTTGCTCACAGGCGAGCGCCAGGGCGTATTAAAAGTGATGCGCGCCGACTGTGACAGCAGCTTTATCGATATGCAGTGTCGGGCTTTTGAGCACTTGTCCAAGCATGCTCCCACAGTGCCAGTGCCCGGTGTTTTAGCGACCAGTGCCGGGGGCTTATACACGACAGTATCAGGGCCGGAAGGCGAGTCGCGAATTGTCTGGCTGTTAGAGAAAATGCCAGGTAAAACTTACGCCCAATTCCTACCGCAGAGTCTGGATTTGATCTATCACTTAGGTCAGTCAGTCGGCGCTATGGATAAGGCGTTGCAGGACTTTAAACACCCTTCGCTGCAGCGTCAATTTAAGTGGGATTTAAGCACGGCACAGTGGGTAGGGGATGAACTATCGGTCATCACAGAAGATACGAAGCGTGAGGTTATTGCAGATATTGTCAGCCAATATCAACAACTACAGCCGCAGCTGCTTGAGCTGGAGCGAGGTGCAATTCACAACGACGTCAATGATTACAACATATTAGTGTCCGGATCACTGACTGAAGCTGCGCGAGTAACTGGGCTGATTGATCTCGGCGATATGTGCGCCGGGCCGAGAATCTGTAACTTGGCGATTACTGCCGCCTATGTAGTATTGGGTCAGGATCAGCCGGAACAGGCGCTGGAATCCCTGGTGAAGGGCTACCACAGTGAATATCCAATAACCGCTGCAGAACTGGAAATGCTCTGGCCACTGCTGAGAATGCGCCTGGCTGTCAGCGTGGTTATTTCAACATTAGTGTCTAAAGAGAAGCCTGATGACCCTTATGTATTGATCAGCCAAAAGCCAGCCTGGACATTCCTGCTCGATAATAAGGTCAATTTCGAACTGCTCGGCGGTAGATTACGGGTGGCCTGTGGCCTCGCTGTCACTGACACAGCGCCAAAAATAGCCGCCTGGTTAGAGGCTGAGCGCGGTAATTTTGCCCCTATATTAGGTTGTGATTTGGCAAACGCCGCTATGCGTGAACTGTCAGTTGAAGCTTGCACTGTGCCTAAAAACCCTTTTGCGATGAGCGGGGAAGAAGCATTAGTACTCGGCGGTGCATACCATCCTGAGGAGGGTGTTTGGCTGGGTTATTACAACGAGCCCAGACTGGTATACACAGATGCAGCTTTCAGTAAGGGTCCCTACAAAGCCAGCAACAGACGTACAGTGCACATTGGCGTAGATGCGTTTGCACAAGCTGGCAGGGCTGTGCAGACACCCTTAGCAGCCACTGTGGTTTGTACTGAAAATCGTCGCGCTAACTTAGATTACGGCGGTATGGTTATTCTCAGTCACCAAACGGCGGCCGGAGATGTCTTCTACACCTTGTACGGACACCTGGACCCAGAGTCGATCAGCAGCCTGAGCAGCGGTCAAATCCTGCAGCGCGGGGAGACCTTTGCCGCCCTGGGTGGCATGCATGCCAATGGCGGCTGGAATCCACATTTACATTTCCAGCTGGCACTAAGTACTAAAGGCATAGGTGAAGACTGGCCCGGTGTCGCCGACCCGGATGAGCTGGCCCTGTGGAACGCTATTTGCCCTAACCCGGCGGCACTGATGAACCTGCCGGATGCAAAAACCTGCTATAAACCGGTCGCCAAGGCGGCGGTGCTGGCACAGCGACGGGCGCATTTCGGTGAGAACGTAAAGCTGACGTATGCCGACCCGGTGATGTTTCTGCGCGGTTGGCGGCATCACTTATTTGACGAGTGGGGTCGCCCCTACTTAGACAGTTACAATAACGTGCCTCATGTGGGGCACGCACATCCTAGAATTCAGGCGGTCGCGGCTGATCAATTGCTGCGAATGAACTCTAATACCCGCTATTTGCATCCGGCGCAAACCGCGTTTGCCAATAAAATTTTGTCTAAAATGCCCGAGTCACTGTCGGTATGTTTTTTTGTCAACTCAGGCACTGAGGCCAATGAGTTGGCGCTGCGATTAGCCAGAGCACATACCGGTGGCAAAGACATGGTGACTCCCGATCATGGCTATCACGGAAATACTACCGGGGCCATAGATATCTCCGCTTACAAGTTTAACGCTAAAGGCGGTGTAGGTCAGGCGGACTGGGTACAGCTGGTGGATGTAGCCGATGAATATCGTGGCCGCTTTAAAGCAGATGATGTGCAGCGCGCTGAAAAATACGCCGCTTTAGTCGATGATGCGCTAGCGGCAATCGATGAGCGCGGTGGCAAATTAGCCGGCTTTATCGCCGAGACTTTTCCCAGTGTCGGCGGCCAGATTATTCCACCACAAGGTTATCTGGCGAGTGTTTACAAGCGCATCAGAGCAGCTGGAGGGGTTTGTATTGCCGATGAAGTACAGACGGCACTGGGTAGACTGGGAGAATACTATTTTGCTTTCGAACAACAGCAGGCACTGCCGGATATCGTCGTGATGGGCAAGCCAATAGGCAACGGTCAACCTATAGGTGTGTTAGTGACAACCCCGGAAATAGCCGCCAGCTTTGCCCGCGGGCCCGAGTATTTCTCTACCTTCGGTGGCTCCAATTTATCTTGCCGGGTCGGCACAGAAGTGCTGCAAATAGTCGATGACGAAGGACTGCAAGAAAATGCCCTGAGTATGGGTAATTTGCTGCTAAACGGCTTGCGCCAGTTGCAGCAAAAGCATCAATTGATCGGTGATGTGCGCGGTTACGGGCTATTTATCGGGCTGGATTTAGTCACTGACCGCGAGACCCGCGAGCCTGCCACTGCAGTGGCGGATTATGTGAAAAATCGCATGCGCGAAAACCGTATATTGATGGGCACTGAGGGGCCTGCGGATAACATACTGAAAATACGCCCGCCGCTGACCATTGAAGAGCAAGATGTGCAGATGATTTTGGCGGTGTTAGATCAAGTGTTAGCTGAGGCAGAAAGCCTGTTGGCGAATTGAGCAGCTAAGGGCTAGAGTTAAGTTATAGATCGAGTCGGACTGTTTGGGAGCATGCGATTAAGTCCGGTATCTTCTCTGCGGGTTCTAAAGCGATCAGATGTGCGGCTGTCAACGCAGCACAATGGCGAGCCCTTTCCAAGTTGACTAACAAAGCTACCGCGTCCTGCTATCGCTCCTTACCTACGTCCGTGTAGGCAAAGCAGGTGATCGTTTTAGAGCCCACCCGTAGGGGCATACAGAGCACTCTGATCTCGTTGTTATTGCACCCACGGGCATGATAACTTTCGTCAGGCAACCAGCATGTCTGTAGTCGAGGCCTAGATCTCAGAATGCTCTGAATACCAGAGGCGCACCGGACTTGTTCGCATGTTCCCAGAAAACAGCAGTTCGACGCTTTTCTCGCTGATATATTCTCGGCGCTGCAGGTATCGATGCATGGCTACACAGGTTTAAAGGAATATGCAGCACCCATTAAAAACAGTTTTAATCATTAACTATTCTCTATTGGTCTTTAGCTTATCTGCTATTGGCGGGCTGTTTTTCGCGTTTGCCAATTTTATTAGTCTCAATGACATGCACAATGGCAGCGAATTTCTCAATGCCATCAGTATTTTTGTACTGTTGGTATTTGCTATCTCTTTGTGCAATGCGGTGTTTACTGTCATTTTTATCAAAACGAAAAAATTAAGGTGCAGTGGGCTGGCCATGTATGCTCCATTGGCCATTTATGCATTGATCGGCATTTTTGCAATAGTTGCTAATACACTGTTATAAAAAATGGCTCTTTTTGATAACTGACTTTTTTAGCTTTATCATTTCAAGCGGGTGTTATTGACAGCTTTAAAATCTGATATTTTATTAGTTTTAAGTTATCTTCGTTTTCAACGAGTTACTTTTTTGCTAGTGCAAAAGAGTAACCAAAAAAGCACGTCCAAGATTGCCTCCGCAGTTCTTTCACATTCATGTGATCACTGCATTTGTAAATCCCTTTACTTAACACTCCTCCGCTATTTGCAAAATTGACGGCCGCTCATAGGGAGATCCTGTCCCACTCCCTCTCCGCAACATCCTGTCGCTCCGCTTCGCCAATTTAGATAATAGCTCTGGCGGCAACCCTAGGGGGTAAAGTAACTCCGTAGTTAAAGCGCAGCTTTAGGAGTTACTTTACAAGTGCGTTTACGCTAACTCTATTCTTTTCTCCGTAGTTAAAGCGCAGCTTTAGGAGTTACTTTACAAGTGCGTTTACGCTAACTCTATTCTTTTCTCCGTAGTTAAAGCGCAGCGTTAGGAGTTACTTAACGAGTATTTTTCTGTTTTTCATACGAATATTTAAACGAATAAGACTGAAAAGGACACTCATGCATAAGCTAACGACGAAGCCGCCCAGTTCCCTTGATAGTGCCGCCGGAGCTTTGAGTTAAATGGTTGAAGCGGAGCATCAGGATGATGCGCAGAGTGAATGCGCCTGCGACCACATGGATGTGGGAGGTAGAATAATGCATGGAGCAATTATCGAGATGGCGCTGATGAGCGGCCAATCATTTAGCTCAAAGCGGAGGAGTCTTTCGGCGATATAGGGTGGAGTTTTTATGTTCAGGATGAACGGTATTAAGCGGTGCCATGGATGGCAAAGAGCGCTTTGGTTCCGTTTCTTTTGCTTACAGGACGTAAGTAAGGGGCGTTAGCGGGACGCGGAAGCCTTGTCCCATTTAAAAGAAATGAACTCGCCGCAGGTGAAACTGCACTTAATTCATTAGATTCTAAAACTCAAAAAAGAAATAAGTGAAAGTTTTACAATGTTAACTCACGCCTCACATCATGCCCCTTTAATATTCGTAATCGCCGCCAGCAAGCTCGGAGCCACCGGTGTGTTTTTGCTATAGGCTAGACCCACTATTCGTTCCAATTGCAAGTCGCTGATCTCACAAAAACTTAAATCAGCACGTCCATCCAGTGAGTGCAGTGGCACAATAGAGACACCCAGTCCGGCCGCCACTAAATCTAATGCGTATTCTTCAGTTTTCACAGTGGCTTTGACTTTCAGGTTGAGACCGCGTTTGGCAATGGCAAACTGCCAGGAATCGATGATGTCGCATGGCGATCTACTGATGAAGGAGCAATTGTTAAGCTTCTCTAAGCTGACAGTAGGTTCTTTGCTTAAGGGGTGCTGCATCGGAATGGCTAATACATACCTATCTACCCAGAGCTTGTGAAAGATCTCATCTTTTTGCAGGACTGTCTGCGAGATGATTCTGGCATCGGCGTCTTCGTTGGCATCGACTAAAGTAAGGTCAAGATTAGGTAAAGTCTGCATCAATTTTTGGATTAGCTTGGAGACCCGTTTCCCGGAGAGAAAAGGTAATAGCGCTAGCTTAAACGCCAACTGTTGCGGATTCTCTTGAAATTGCTGTTTAATCTGCTGCACATCAGCGAGTACTTGGCAGGCTTTAGGGTAGAGAGCAGTGCCTTCAGTCGTCGGAGTGATGCCCTTGGAGTGACGCACAAACAATGCGCACTCTAACTCTGATTCGAGCTGTTGTACGGCACCGGATATTGACGGCTGGGCGACAAAGCAGCGTTTTGCGGCGGCACTAAAGCTGTGCTCTTCATAGACAGCGATAAAATAACGTAAAGATCGAAAATCCAATCTGATTAAACTCCCGTTGCCATTGCAATTAGGCTATAACGATAATTGATATCCCCAGTAGAAATTAACTACTACCACTTGGGAGCGGGGCTTAGTATATTGCTATTAAGTTTAATTTTACACTACTGCACAGCTGTTTAAGCGACAGTAGTTGACAATAATTCCCCTGATACTTTATTGGGGATAGCCTAATTACTCCATTTCCAGAGTGAGCACAGATGAGTTATCCAGAGACCTATTACGCAAGCACGGCAATCAATGCTGCGCCGCGACCTACTTTGAACGATGATGTCAGTGTCGATGTCTGTATTGTCGGTGCCGGTATCGCCGGGTTGAGTTGTGCTTTGGAGTTGCTTGAACAGGGTAAAAGCGTTGCTATCCTAGAGCGCGAAGCAGTTGCCTGGGGGGCTTCAGGTAGAAATGGCGGTCTGGTTTCGCCGGGCTGGGCGCAGGGCAATGATGCATTAGAGAAAAAACTGGGCTTGTCTCACGCGCAACAGTTATTTGAATTGTCGGTGCAGGGGGTCGAGCAGATAAAAGCCAATATTGAGCGTTTCGCGCTCGCCGGTTGTCAGTTGAAAACGGGCCGGTTGAGTGTGTCGCGCTACCGAAAAAAGCAAATCATTATCGACAGGCAAAGGACCATGCTGGACAAGTATCAGTATCCACAGGACTACCTGGACACTGATCAGGTTCGTCAGATCTGTCGTACCCAGCGCTATTTTGACGGGCTTTATGATGCCAACTCATTTCACTTCCACCCGTTAAATTACTGCCTGGGTCTGGCGAGTGTTATAGAGCAAAAGGGTGGCTTGATTTATGAGCAAAGCGGTGTTGCCAATATTAGTACCGACCAACATAAAGTGCTGGTCGGGGTTGCCCAAAGCAGTGCTAAAGTCAGTTGTGAAGACGTTGTCTTTTGCGGTGGCGGTTACAGTGGCAAAGAGATACAGGCACTACAGCGCTCATACCTGCCTATCGCCACTTATATGTTGTTAACGCAGCCACTGGGTGATTTGGCAGCGCAGCTGATTAGTCGTCCCTACAGCATTAGTGATGATCGACGCGCCGCCGACTACTATCGTATCGTTGAGGGGGATCGGTTGCTCTGGGGATCGAGGATTACCACCGACAATCAGGACAATGTAGGCAAACTATCCAGCTTATTGCGTGAAGATTTGTGCTCGGTCTATCCGCAGTTGCAAGAAGTAAAAATAGACAAGGCTTGGTCGGGATTGATGGCCTATGCGGGGCACAAAATGCCGATAGTGCAGCAGCAGCAACCCGGGGTGTGGATCTGCTCCTCCTTTGGTGGTCACGGACTGAATACCGGCACTATCTGCGGGGTTAAGGTGGCCCAGGGAATTTGCGCAATAAATCAAGACTATCAGTTATTGTCCCCTTTTGGCTGTGACTGGAATGGAGGCATATTAGGGCCAATGGTGGCTAATATGACCTACAAATACCTGCGCTTAAAAGACAAAATTCAGGAATCTGCCATTTAACAGAACAGCGATACTATTAACATTGTTTGATCAATAGCAGCTACAGGCAGCACTGACAGTGCCGGTAGCTGCTCAAATGCCATCAAGATTGGGCGACAACAGCGTTGCTGGAGAACACTGGCTTTTTTAATTGGGTTAAGATATTACCCAGTACTACTAGCACTAGCCCTATGCTTGAATAGTGAGTCCACTGATAAGACTCGTAAAAGCTCGAGACTATCAGTGCCACTATCGGGGTGATCACCAGCAGGTAGGAGGCATTATTGGCACCGATGCGATCGACCAGTACTAAGTAGCCGGTAAAACCTATCACTGATGCCGGCACTGCCAAATACAATAAGCTGGCGAAATATTTAAGCTCAGTATTAAATTTGAACTCCAATCCTCGAATAAAAATGATCAGCAGCAGCGCCAAGCAACCATAGAGCATGGCGTAGCTGGTGGCGGTAAAAGGTTGCACCTTATTGCGGCTGTTGCGGATACTCAGCATATTACCTATCGAGAAACACCAAGTTCCCAAGAGGGCAAAACCCAGACCCGTTAAAGTTTGCACGGACCAGGCAGTTTGTATTAACTCGCCGCCAAACAGCAAGCTGATCCCCGATAAACCGACCAGTACCCCAAGCCAGAAATTAGCGCTGGTGGGCGTTTGATAGAAAAGTTTACCGTGCAGGGCATTAAAGACAGGGATGCTTGCCATTACTACCGCTGCTAAGCCACTGGGAATGTAGTGGGTCGCTGAGTAAAAGGCCAAGAAATTACAGCAGAATAGGCATACCCCCTGCGCGGCGATAAATTTATGCTGCGCCAGAGTGACCTTTTGCAGCTTCTTAGTGATAAGCCCGATAGCAAACATGCAGAGCGCGGCGAGAGCAAAACGATACAAAATAGACACTTCCATAGCGACAGTGGCATCTTGCCATTTTATGGCGATCCAGGAAAAGCCCCAGGCGAAAATCATCATTACATACAAAAAAACCGACATCAGTGCATCCTCATTATTATCAGTAACCTCGCTAATGCGTAGTTGATTTAGCGAAGAGCGTAATTATTACTGATCTAGGCAGAACTTTATCTCGTGAAATTGGCGAAATTAACACAATCTTGCGCATATCTACGGGATAACTGTTGAGCGCTTAAACAGAAGTGTTACTCTTGTTTTCCAGCGAACAGTAGGTAGGAAAATGCGCAGTAAACCCGTCAGGCCATTAAATTTTGAGCAGTCGAACACAGATCGCCTGCGCTTTAAATCGCTGACGAAGTCCCTGAGTTGGGCTCACTACCAAAACGACAACGACAATCTGTATTACCAAAATAACAAACAACATACTTTGAGCATGTACCTCGATGGTGGCTTCGAGACGTTCAGAACTGATCGTCCCAATCAATTTGGTTTTCCCGGTAGTTTTTGTCTGATGCCAAAAGAAAGTCAAAGTCATTGGCAAGTGGGAATGCAGCAACAGTTTATGCACTTGTACTTCGATGACGACTACCTAAAACAACTGGCATTAAAGACTTTTGATATTGACCCGCGAACTCTGGAGTTGCCTGAACTTACCTTTTTTGAAAACCCGGGATTAGAGGCGATATATCGGCATCAGATAGCGGCCAGCGATTGGTCGATTGGGGCTGATCAGCTGTTGCTGGAGCAAGTGACTAATACTGTGTTAGTGACTATGATCCACGCCCTGGCGCGCAAAAAACTCAATGTAAAAGGGGGGCTGGCGCCCAAGGTACTCTTGCAAGTCTGTGATTTTATACAGAGCAACTTTAGCAGACAGATATTTTTGTCAGAGCTTGCGGCAATTGGACAGCTCAGTGAGTACCATTTTTGCAGGATGTTTAAACAGAGCACTGCGCAGACACCGCAAGAGTTTTTATTAAATGTTCGCATCGAGCGGGTTAAGCAGCAGTGCCGCAATACTAAGTCAAAACTGTCTGAGATAGCGCTGTGCTGTGGCTTTTCCAATCAAAGTCATATGGGGCGCAGCTTTAAGCGAGTCGTTGGGGTCACCCCCAGTCAGTTTCGTAAACAGATACTGGGAACTGACTAAGCATTTTCTGGCACTGCACTTGCATGTGGCAAACATAACTTTATTTCACCGCGGCCTTTCATATTTATATCAATCTGATAAAATGCGCCGCCTAATTTTGGTAAAAATGACTATGGGCTTAACAGCAAGGCAATCGGGCACCCTGGAAATGACTGCAGCAATGGTCCTCTCCGGTTTTATTGGCTTCCTGGTGGTTGAATCCGGGCAGTCGGTGTGGAATGTTATTTTCTTTCGCTGTCTGTTTGGTGCTATTAGCTTAGGGTTGTACTGCTGGTGGCGCGGCTTTTTGTCGCCTTGGCCACTGAAGGGTAAGGCGGTTTTAACCGCGATACTGGCGGCAAGTGCATTAGTACTCAATTGGGTACTGCTGTTTAATGCTTTCAATTACGCTTCTATTTCGCTCTCTACTGTCGTCTATAATACCCAGCCGTTTTTCTTGTTGCTGGCGGGTAGTTTGTTTTTCGGCGAAAAGATAGCCCTGGGTAAATTACCTTGGTTTATCAGTGCCTTTATCGGTCTGTTATTTATCATTGAGATAAGCGGCAGTGACTTTGCAGGTGATCAGCAGTTGTTAGGTTTTGCCATGGCTCTGGGAGCGGCGATCTTATATGCGGTTAATACGCTGCTGACCCGGCGTCTGGTTGAAATTCGCCCCGAGGTCATTGCGCTGGTAAATACCTTCATCGGCTGTATTTTACTGCTGCCTGCGGCAAATTTTGCCATGTTACCGGTAAATGCGTTGAGCTGGAGTTATCTGTTGATACTAGGTGTCGTGCATAGCTGTCTTATGTACATTTTGATGTATTCAGCCTATAAAAAACTGCCGATCAGTATGATTGCTATATTGGCATTCCTGTATCCGGCGGTTGCTATATTAGTTGATTTTGTCGTTTACGATCAAAGCTTAACTGGCTATCAGTGGTTAGGCATTATAGTTATTTTACTGAGTGTCGCCGGTTTGAATTTAGGCTGGGGATTACACAGTATTGGTTTTAAAAAGAGCCCAAAAATATCTTAAATTATTTAACAAACACAGCGTAGAGCGCCAGCTCTACGCAATCTCAGGTTAATTATTCGAAAAAATCACAAATTCCACTAAAAAGTTACAACTTGTTACAACTTGATGCGTCAGTGCAAAGAGTCTAACGCTTCTATCATAGATACTTCTCCTACCCCATGAGATATCCGTTAACAGAGAAACGGATGTTCTCAACAATCAAACGGAGAAATATTATGAAACGTTCTACTAAAATTATCAGTGCAGTTGTTCTCAGTGTCGGCCTTATCGGTGGAACCACCGCTTATGCAACTTACAAGGCCAGCGATGCAGATGCCCGCGCCGCCTATGTAGTGACATACATCAGCAGTGAACTGAATTTAGATGACAAACAAAAGCAACTTTTAGCTGAACTGCGTGACAAAGTGATGGCGGTAAGATCCACCTTGCACGCCCAGGGAAAACCACTGCATCAAGATGTAGCGAAGTTGGTTGGCGCGGACACCTTTGATCAACAGCAGGCGCTGGATATGATCAACAGCAAAACTGAACTAGTGAAGTCCGAAGCACCGGAGATCATAGCCGCCTTTGGCAACTTTCTCGATGGCCTTAATTCTGAGCAAAAGACTGAAATTTTAGAGTTTATTGAACACAAGAAAGAAGCTCGCGGCCACGGTTGGAAGCATAACTAAATACAATTACCCGAGCAGCTGACAAAGATATTCAGCTGCTCGGACAGGGAGTGACAATATGAGTCAATTTATACAGGCGGGAAGCTGCAAAGAGGCAGATGATGCCTATTGGAAATCAATCGAGATACATAGCGTCAATGCGGAGCAAACCAAGACTACTGCATCTGAAGCTAGCTTGTGGAATAAGTTTTGGAAGTGGCGTGAGCAGCGCAATGGTAAAAAAGTTGTGGCCAAAGTTACCAGGTTGCTGGCCAAACTGGCCCAGAATGAAAAAAGGCAGGGGCTTGGCAGAGGGGCTTCAGCTAACAAATAAGCCAATGTAAGCAAGTGCAAAAAGCACTATAATCGCAGCACTGTAATGGTTTCAGGATCGAATATGCACCAGGTTTTATTGATAGACGATGACAAAAAACTGGCCCCTTTACTCACAGAGTACTGTGAGCGCTACGGGATAGTCATCAGTGCCGCAGAGCTCCCTTCTACCGGGCTGCAAATGCTTCGCAGCGGCGATTATGACGGTGCTATTTTGGATGTCATGCTGCCGGAAATGGACGGCTTTGAGCTGTGCCGTACTATCCGTCAATTCAGTGAAATACCTATCATCATGTTGACCGCCCGCGGCGAAGTCACCGACCGAGTGGTAGGACTGGAAATAGGTGCAGATGACTACTTGCCAAAACCTTTTGACCCGCGCGAGCTAGTGGCGCGTCTCAACAGTATCATTAAACGTAAAACAGTTACCCCGCCTGTCACAGCGTTACTAGAGTTTGATCAGCTGTGCATAGATACCAATCAGCGTCAGGTCAGCGTCAACCATAAACATCTGGAACTGACGACGATGGAATACCAACTACTACTGCTGTTAGCCAACAACCCAGGTAAAGATTTTAGCCGCGATGATATTCTCAACCAGCTTAAAGGTATAGATACAGAGCTGTTTAGCCGCTCGGTTGACATCCTTGTCTCGCGTTTGCGAACTAAGCTTAAACCTGCCAAACCGATCAAAACAGTGTATGGATCCGGCTACGCATTTGTGGCAGCGCCCAAGGAGCTTTAAGATGAAAAAATTGCTCTTACTACTGCAGCGCTCACTGCCGGCCAGGATGTTATTGTGTTTCAGTTTAGTAGGTACCTGCATCATCGTTTTGATGTTCGGTATTTTATTCCATGGATTTTCCTTCCAGTGGAAAAACAATGTACGCCCGCACTTTGAGCAGTATTTAGATTATATCAATACCGATATCGGCAATCCGCCCAATCTGGATCGCGCTCAGCAATTGGTCAAACAGCTACCTATCAATATCTATATTAAAGGTCCAAATATTAATTACACTTCGACCGGTATCGACTTTGATTTGACTGAAGTCGAGTTTTCCTCGGGGCATAATAAGTGGAATGATAAACATCATCGCCAGCCACACAATCGACAAGTGACCTTTGCCGAATATCAAGACCGCATGGTGATGCGTAACCAAGTGGGCGATTATCAGGTATTTTACGAGCTATCCAACAACAGAGAAAACGCTAAGGGTTATGTTTTTAGCATATCGGCACTGGTTATCCTGTTAATTTTAGCGGGTAGTTTCTTTGTCTTAAAGCGTATGTTGCGACCGGTACAAGACATCAAAAAAGGCGTGCAACTGATGGGCCAGGGTCAGCTTGATTACCGTTTGCCGATTCGTAGCAACAATGACCTGGGTGATCTGGCAAATAGCATTAATGCGATGGCGGCCGATATCGAGCAGATGTTAGATGCCAAACGGCAGCTGTTACTCGCGGTTAGTCACGAGTTGCGCTCGCCATTGACCCGAGCCAAAATTGCCACCCAGATGCTCGATCCATCGCTAAACAGAGAGCGCTTGCAAGAAGATCTTATGGAGATGGAAACCCTGATCACCGAGATCTTAGAAACAGAGCGGATGAAAACGCCACACGCGGCGCTAAGCCGCTCGCCGGTGCACTTAGAGAGCTTAATTCAGAGCGTTATCGATGAGCTACCCGATAATAACGTCAGTTTAAATGTGCCCCAACAGCTGCCAGTTCTTGACTTAGACGAGAAAAGAATGCGTCTGTTAATGCGCAATTTAATGGGTAACGCCATCCTTCACGGTGGCGACGTGACTCCAGCTCCCAGTGTACAGCTAACGTATCGCGACCAGCAGTTGCAAATTACTGTACGCGATCACGGACCGGGCATCGCTGAGGCAGATCTGATGCATGTAACTGAGCCCTTCTACCGGGCCGATCCATCGCGAACCCGTAATACCGGAGGCTTTGGCATAGGGCTGTATCTGTGTAAGTTGATTGCTCAGGCGCATGGTGGTGAGTTGCTGATTACTAGTGAATTGGGTAGTGGAACATGTGTTGAAGTGTTAGTGCCTGGTGGCAGCTAACTGAGGCATTGCACCGCCAGTGCGCTTTAATCTAATCTTTGACAAACAGACCTGGATTGCGGCTTGAATTTTGCGTCAATAAAAGATAATTTGAACAGCGCTGATCGGATCGCTGATTTAGGGAAATAGGCTGTCGGTCGCGGCTAAAATTATCTGCTCCTATCAAAAAAGATTGCTCTGCGCAGATGAACTTACTCGTCATAGAGCGTGGCAGTTGGTCGACGTCAGGATGGGTTTTCATAAGAGAAGAGTTTGATGCTTAATAAGAATGATAAAGTCGCAATTATTGCACCTGCTGCTCAATTTTGTAACGCCGATCGAATTTTGTTGCAACAGAGCATAGATTTACTGGAAAGCTGGTCACTGCAAGTAGAAGTGTTTGTTGAAGAGAGCCATCATTTTTACCTGGCCGGGACTGATCAGCAGCGCCAACAACATTTAAATGCAGTGTTAACTGATCCGAATATTAAAGCTATTTTTTGCACCAGAGGGGGTTATGGCAGCGCCAGACTCTTAGCTGGGCTGCCGGATTCAACAACAGTAAACAGTAAAATGCTTATAGGTTGCTCTGATATAAGTGCATTACATCTGGCGATGGCGACCAGCTACCCACAAGTTCAGTGTATTCACGGCCCCAATGTCGCAACTAAGCAGTTATTGAGTGGCAGTGAAAGTGCCATACACAATCAAAAATCCCTCTATGACTGTTTGTTCGTGACCCAGCAGGCATCTTATAATCTGCAGTTTATAACCCCTGGGAAAACAACAGGGAAGCTGATTGGTGGCTGCCTGTCGCTAATATCAACGGCCATAGGCACGCCGTGTTTTCCAAACTTATCCGGGTCGATTTTGTTGATAGAAGATGTTGGCGAAGCGCCGTACAAAATTGACAGAATGCTGCAACATTTGATCAACACAGGACTGACGGCTGGTTTAAAGGGGATTGTATTTGCTGAAATGCACAATTGCACTGACCCCTACAATGATCTGAAGGCCATCATTCATGATCTGTTTTGCAGCTATGACTTACCTATAGGTTTTGGCCTTACTACCGGACACGGGCTAATTAACAACTCAATACCACTAAATTCAACAGCAATATTGGATAGTGAGAAGGGCACCTTTTCTATCCAATAATAAATCGAGTGTTAGAATCCTCGGCTGGCTGGCAAATGAAACGTTAATTTACCAACCACTGCACAATGGCTCAGATATTATTGCCTTTTTAAGCTGTGGGATATTAACTATAAATTTCGCACAGTAGCTAGCGGTTTATTGGAATCTGCTCTAGCAGTGAACTGTATCATGCCACCTTAAAATGCCCGACCAGTTGCTTTAGGCTCTCTGATAATTGAGCTATTTCCTCTGTAGCTGTCGCTAGTTGCTGGGCCCCTGCAGAATTTTCAATCGCCGCCTGGTTAATACTGCTGATAGAGTTGCTGGTTTGCTCTGCCACTGCGCTCTGTTGCTCGGCTGCACTGGCTATCTGTACGTTCATTTCATTGATGGTGGCTACCGCCTGTGATATCTGCGACAGAGATTGCTCGGCTTGTGTTGATAGATCAACAGTCGCAACTGTTGTTGCGTGGCCATTTTGCATCGCCAGCACGGAGTTTCTTGCCTCGCTCTTCAGGCGGCCGGTCATCTGCTGAATTTCAGCGATTGACAGTTGGGTGCGACTGGCCAAGGTGCGAACCTCATCGGCGACCACGGCAAAGCCCCGGCCTTGCTCTCCGGCTCGGGCCGCCTCAATCGCGGCATTCAGAGCCAGCAAATTTGTCTGTTCGGCAATTGAAGTGATCACCTCGAGAATAGAATCGACATTTTCGGTTTCATGATCAAGCCGGGTGATTACAGCTTGAGTATCTTCTATTTCTGTTGCCAGGGTATGAATGGAGCCGCTGACCTGGTCGACAACAGAGCGTCCGCGGCTTGCTTCGGTATCGGCTTGGTTTGCCGACTTGGCAGCAAGGGCTGCACTTTGTGCTACTTCTTGCACTGTCGCAGACATCTGCTCCATGGCCGCAGAGGTTTGACTGAGCTCAATTTCTTGCGCTAGCAGATTGTCAGCTGACTGCTTTGTTACCGCTGTCATTTCAACCGTTGCACCAGTAAGTTGTTCCGTTGAAGTTGCTACTTGAGTAATTATTTCCCGTAAGTTCTGTGTCAGGTTGCGCATAGCAAGTAGCAGTTGGCCTGTCTCATCACTGGATCTGACATTGACTTCAACCGTAAGGTCTCCCTCTGAGAGCCGCTTAGCCGTTTCTACAGCATGGGCTAGTGGCTTAGTGATGGCGCGGGTGATCAAAATACCTAAAATAATGCCTGTAATACTTGAGAGCAGGCTGATCAAGATCATACCTTGCAGTGCCGATTCTTCGTCATGCAGAACCGTTTCCAGTGCGTGTTCAGTCATTGTTTCAACGTTCACTAGTACTTCTTCAAGGTGGTGGTTAATTTTTGTCTGGGCAGTTTCCAGTTC
>MABF01000247.1 GCA_002163025.1 'Osedax' symbiont bacterium Rs2_46_30_T18 | reverse complement strand
AGTAATAAGGGGAGGTAAGGGTTATGGCTGCGTATCATTTAGCACAGCGGGTTTTGTTTCAGCACTGCGATCCGGCCGGGATCGTCTTTTATCCCAGGTATTTTGAAATGATCAATGCCACGGTTGAGCAGTGGTTTGCAGACGAGTTGCAGTTCTCTTTCGCCAAAATGCACTTAACTGAAAAAGTAGGGGTGCCGACAGCAGCGATTGAAACGCATTTTAAAGCCCCGAGCTTTTTAGAAGACCGTTTAGACTTTAACTTGCAAGTAGAGAAAATTGGCACTAAAAGTGTCAATTTGCAGCTGCGGGTCAGCTGTGCAGAGCAGTTGCGGCTGGAAGCTAAAATCACTTTAGTTTTTGTCTGCTTGCAAGGGGCTGTTCCCAAGTCGATTGTCTGGCGGTCTGATCTACGGGAAAAGTTTGCTGCATTCCAATTTGACTGATATTTAAGCTTAAGTAAATGTGCGCAGTCGTAGTGTCATTGACTTGTTTTTCTGATCATATTCGTTAAATATCATTGCCAAGCCTTTAACCCATTATAGGTAATCCTTTGACCATTAAAGCTATTCTCTTTGACCACGACGGAACTCTGGTAGACTCCGAAATTGCCCACTTTCAGATGTGGGTTGAAGTCCTAAAAGAATATGGTGTATCGCTGTCACAGCAGCAGTACAAAAGTCACTATGCGGGAATCCCAACACCTGCCAATGCTGTAGATATGGTGCAGCGCTTTGCTTTACCGGTTAGTCCTGAGTCTCTGATAGCAGAGAAAAATTTTGCCACCCAAGCGCTACTTAGCCGCGAGGCATTTCCCTTGATGCCGGGGGCCCAGGAGTCAATTGCATTTTTTCAGAGCTGTGGAATACAACTCGCGGTGGTTACGGGTGCGGGCAGAGAGGGGGTCGATGTCAGTATCCGCGGGCATGCATTACAGGGCTGTTTTTCGACGGTTGTCTCTGGGGATGATGTAGCCCATAGCAAACCTGCAGCTGACTGTTACCTGCTGGCCATGCAACGTTTGGGTTTCAGCGCAGAACAATGTATCGCGATAGAAGATACCCAAAATGGTGTTATAGCTGCGAGCTCTGCCGGAATTACCTGCCTGGCAGTGCCTAATGCTATGTCCGAGCAGCACGATTTTAGCCGTGCAGCAGAGGTATTTCATAACCTTGAAGAGGCGACACACTGGATTGAAAATCGTTTTGCACTCAGTCGATCCTGAAAGAGTACTGCTTATTCAGAGCGGCATTGAAAATACAAAAAGTATTGTCATGTAAGTGTGTTACAGCGATTATTTTTCCCAATCTAAGCTAGCTATGATCCTTAAACGCTAAGGCAGAGGATCTGGATACTATTCGCAGGTCACCTAACGTAAAAGTGATCAGTGCGATATATTCCTATACAAACACAATGCCTCGATAATCTCAGCCTAGAGGTCTATTATTGGTTTAAGAGGTTCCTTTGAAGATGTGTTAGGTGAAAAGCTATTGAACAAAGTCATCCAGAGCTACCGCGATGAAAAATCCAACCCTCATGGTAGTGCCGGGATAAACGATTTCTCGGTTGCTAATCGCTATCTAAAAATACCTGGCAAAATGGCTAAAATACTCGCTGCGATGATTATCGGGCTTTTACTATTCTCTACCCAAAGTACCGCCAGAACACTTGAATTAGTGACCTTACAATACCCACCATATATCTATAGTGAAGATGGAAACATTAAGGGAATTGCGGTGCAAATTATCCGCGAGAGTTTTCGCAGGATGCAACAGCCGATCAAGATAAGGCTGTTACCTTGGTCACGGGCTATCACGCAAATTCAAAATGGCAATGCTGACGCAATATTTACCGCGTATAAAAACCCTGAAAGAGAAACATTTGCCGATTACTCAAAGGGCATCGTGATGCCGCAAATTGTTTCTCTGTTTGTATTAAAAGATTCTTCCATAGCCTGGGAGGGGGATTTTAAAGCACTTACAAAATATTCGATTGGCGTGGTAAGGAAAGTCAGTTATGGGAAATTATTTGATCAGGCGGTTGAAAACCACACTCTAAGCAACATTCAGTACGCCGGCACCGGCGAGCAGAACATGGAGAAGTTGCTAAAAGGCAGGTTCGATGTGCTGGTGAGTAATAAATACGGAGCCCTAAATATCCTGAAAAAAATGGGAAAGTCTAATGACGTTATAGAATTGGCCCCAGAAATACAAAGCGTGCCAAGTTATATAGCGTTTTCAAAAAAGCGTAATCTATCGGCGCTAAGAGATCAATTTGACATTGTACTTGAGCAGATGAAAATTGACGGTACTTACGCGCGCATCATTAGCGGATATTTCCAGAGCAGCCCCACAATCACTGATAATCAATAGTTGCATTTTGATTCGTTGATATGTAGCTGGCCAATATAAATTATCAGCCACTGGCTAAAAACTCTGTAGTATTAGCATGTTAATTGAATATTTGGCTGACGGATCAAGATTCAGGAGCTGGAATATATTCATTGTCTGAAGGTCACCACTGGCTTTAAGACACTGATCATAGCTATGCGCAGATTTAGTGCTATTTTTAATACAGTTCAATAAATTAATTCAGTACTAGAATCAGCAAATACTTTAGGGAACATATGATTAGCCCGCAGAGAAAGTATTGGACTTATTCACATGTTCCTTAGTATGGTGATTCTTTTCTGTGAGATGAAAGTCATAGATATCGTAAACTATCGAATATTCATTGATCAGCGTTTTTATTATTAGGAGTCACACATGGATCGAACTAACCCTATCGAAGAGAAACTGTTTGAAAGCCGCCAGGTTATCATTTGCGAAGAGATTGAACAGAAGATGGCGAAGCGTGTCTGCAGTCAATTACTGGCGCTTGCAGCCGCTGGTGATGACGACATATTACTGTTTGTAAACTCTCAAGGTGGGCATGTGGAATCGGGTGACTCTATCCACGATGTGATCAAATTCATAAAGCCCAGAGTGGTGGTGATAGGTACAGGCTTTGTCGCCAGTGCCGGTACCCACATCTATTTAGCGGTAGAAAAAGCCGATAGATACTGCCTGCCAAATACGCGTTTTTTGATCCACCAACCCAGCGGTGGTATCACCGGGCAGGCATCAGACATACGCATTCAGGCGGAACAAATTGTCATTATGCGTAAACGTTTGGCACATGTGATTGCCGACGCCACCGGGCAAGAGTTTGATCAAGTGATGAAAGACATAGACCGGGACAATTGGACAACTGCGCAAGAGGCGGTTGAATACGGTTTGTGTAATAAAATCATCTCCAGTGTAAAGGATCTGATGTAAGCTTGCCCCTGTACTCTTAAGCTGCAGATCCTGATTCAGTTCAAGGTTTGCAGCTTCACAGGATTGCTAATCAGGCTTAATTGTCTTTGTATATTTCAACACAGCGGTGTAATTCGCTGGACTGATTAGACAGCTCTTCACTCATTTGGGAGTTTTGTTGAGACGCCTCCAGTGCCTGATCGGTAATACTGCGAATGGATGCGACCCTTATATTCACTTCACTGGCTACTGAACTCTGCTGTTCGATGGCTGCGGCTATCATATTGGTCATATCGGTAATCAACGTTGTGTGGTCAGTTATTTCATTGAGCATGAGACCCGCGGCACTGGCTTTATCTGAACTTTGTTCTCCCTGAACCAGGCAGTTACTGAATAAACTTTCCATGTTTTGGGTGCGGGTCTGTAATTTGTTGATGATCGCTTCAATTTCCTGAGTCGATTCTTGAGTGCGACTGGCTAAGGTTCTCACTTCGTCGGCGACTACCGCAAACCCCCTGCCTTGCTCGCCAGCTCTTGCAGCTTCAATGGCAGCATTTAACGCTAAAAGATTAGTTTGATCGGCAATGCTGCGAATTACATCCAATACAGTGCCAATATTTTCACTGTCTAATACTAACTTTTTCACTTGCTCTTCAGAGGCTTCGAGGTTTTGCGAGAGTAACGCCAACTGCTCGATTGTCTCTTGTACCCCCTGTTGGCCATTGAGGGCGCTCTTATTGGTTTCTTGTGCTTTTGATGCAGTATCCGTAGTGTTCTTGGCAATTTCATCTATGGTTAAGACCATTTCAGACATCGCTGTTGAGACCTTAGCGGTTTCATCCATCTGCTGCTCTACACCTGTATTACTATTGCTAATGTTAGTTGATAAGCTCGCGGTAGCACCGTTGAGAGTATTTACAGATAGGTTGACTTGATTGATGATAGTGGAAAACTGGCTGAGCAAGATATTAAACTGCTGGGACATTTCCGCGATCTCATCTTTACCGCTATCATCTGCTCGAAGAGATAGCACATTAGTCGTGCTGATAGTGACCATTAAATTACGTAAATTGTTGATTGGTAATAAAATACTTTTACCGAGAATGACAGAGACGCTCACCACAATGATTAATATGAGTAAAAACAGCAGATAAAATAAATTATCCATAGTCTCAGTGGTATCCAGCAGCTGACCTTTGGTATCAGTCACTAGTTTAGTTAATAAAGTCTGGATATTATGCGCTGCGTCGCGCATTTGCCCTAATATGCCTTCGGTGGGCTTCATTCCCATTACTTGGTTAGCCTTAGTTAGCGCGATAAAGTTACTCTGGTAATCGGTCAAAATCTGTGCGGTTTTTGGTTCTGCTGAAAGCTGCCCGAGGAAGTTTTTATAGTAGTTATTAAACTTATCAATATACTTAGGATCCAGGCGCAACATAAAGTCTTTTTCCGCCCTGCGCAGCTGTAATAAACTAATCAGGTGTTTTTCGGGGAGTTTTTTTACTTCAGCTTCTACTTGGTGCGAGGCATCGCGCAACTTACCGTAAAGCCCTGAAGTGGCATCAAAGCCGATGATTTTTTGTTGATCTATCAGTTGAGAAAAATGACCTATATAGGCTTTTACAGCAGATTCAAGTTGAGTTAAATCGTTTTTCTGCAGGTCGTATTTTTCGAAGAGGGTTTCTAAACTGTGCAGATCGTCTATCAATGTGATACTGTGTTTTTTATATTTTTCTATATATTTCAGTTGCTTACGTGAAATAAAGTCTTTTTTCATCACGTCGTAATTCCAGTATATCAACCTCAATTGAACCAATCAGTACTACCCCAGTGGAAAGTCCATTGGTATAAGTTGTCGTATAAGCTTTTACTGATAATAGAATTAGCAAGCTGACGACCAGCAGCAAAGTGCTTAAGGTGAGTTTGTATTTGATTGACATGACTACTCTCCATGAGCTTATCTCAACGACTAAAAAGAGGCCGCAGGTTTCGCTCAATAAAGCCTGCGGGCCTTTGATTAATTTCAGTTGCGACTAAAGTGCCTGCGAATAAAAAACTTTAGGTATAACTCAGTCATGCGTTCAATTAATTATATAGGCTGAGTCGCCTTCGCTAGCCACTGTTGATCAGCGGGGTTTAACAGTGGTGTTAATTGCTCTGCCACTGTTAAGTGGTAGTCGTTCAACCATAACCGCTCTTCAACACTGAGCAAATCAGAGATAATCTGATTTGTTGCTATAGGCGCTAAGGTTAGCGTCTTAAATCCGTAGAAAGTGCCAAAGTTATTTTCTGCCACGGCGACAACTTGCAGTATATTTTCAATCCTGATGCCGTATTCCCCCTCGCGGTAGACTCCGGGCTCAACGGTAATAGTCATACCTGGCACTAAGGGTTCGGTATCTTTCACCGATTGAGAGAAATTTTGTGGCCCCTCGTGCACATTCAAGCAGATCCCCACCCCGTGACCGGTACCGCATTTATAATCCACACATTGCTGCCAAAGCGCACCACGCGCCAAAATATCCAGGTTATTGCCAGCAGTTCCCTTTAAAAACTTCGCTTGGGACAAGCGAATGACTCCTTTTAAAACCAAAGTGTAATCAGTTTTTTGTTGCTCACTGAGCTCACAAAATGAAAAAGTGCGGGTAATGTCAGTGGTGCCACCTAAATACTGTCCTCCGGAGTCGAGTAGAAAGTAATTATCTGTGCCTATGACTTTATTTGAATCACGGGTAGCGCTGTAGTGCATAATGGCACCGTGTTCCGCGTAACCAGCAATAGTACTAAAACTGTCACTGATATAATTCGGCAGTGCTTTACGGTAACAGCGCAGTTGCTGTTCGGCGCTCAATTCAGTGACTTCACCGCTGTGAACATGCTCTTCTAACCAGCACATAAACTGCACTATTGCAGTACCATCATATTTTAGCGCCAGCTGATGTTGCTCTGACTCAGTGGCATTTTTGACGATTTTACCGCTTTGCGCATAAGTATTGCCTTGAAGGCAAGTTACCCCCTGGCGAATGCGACTGACCAGCAGGCTGTTAGTTGTATAGGGGCTATATTTAAAGTTTAGCTCTGTTGCCAGCAGAGCCAAAGTGTCCGCAAGTTCATGATAATCCCAGCAGCTAACACCCTGTTGCAGCAGCGTTTTACACACAACTGCAGGAAGCTTTTTACTGTCGATGAACAGCTGTGCTGTCTCCTGGCTAATAAGAGCATAGGCTTCTGATCCGGGGAAAAATGCATTGTCCTGACCGCGTATATTCATCAGCCACATCACATCATCGGTGGCTGAAATTAACACTTGATCCACTTTGTCGCTAAGCATCAAAGAGCGAATGTCCGTTAGCTTTTGCGCACAGCTTTTGCCTGCATATTGTATATCGTGTAAAAACACCGCTTTTGACGGACGGGCAGGGCGCTGTTGCCAGATATTGCCGACTAAATCTTCAGTGATAATAAATTCAATATTTTTTGCCGCGAAAGCATCTTTGAGCTCTAAAAAGAATGTTTGATTAATAGTGCGGCCATCGACCCCGACCCGACTATTGGCTGTTAGTTGCTCCGCCAGGTGTTCAGGGATAGTCGGGGTACCTGGCAGGCGCTTGCGAAACAGCTCAATACCTGTTCCCTCAAGCTGTTCAATCGCCTGGATAAAATAGCGACCATCAGTCCATAAGCCGCCGCCGGATTTAGTCACTAAAAGATCACCTGCAGAACCTGTAAAACCGCACAGCCACTTTCTTGCCAGCCAGTGATCTGCAGAGTATTCACTGTTGTGTGGGTCAGCGTTGGTCACTAAATAGGCGTCTATGCGCCGGCTTTGCATTTGTTGGCGCAAATTTTCTAATCGTTGTTGAATTACCGGTAAAGAGTCAGTCATTGCTTATTTCCCAATTGCTATATCGCTTATATTTGAACATTGTTGCAGTAAATTTGATGGCTCTGTGCTCCTGACAATAGCGGCGATTGTTCCGCGCATTGATCGCTGACTTGTGGACAGCGGGTTCTGAAAACACAGCCACTGGGTGGATCGATTGGTGAGGGCAAATCGCCGAGTAGCAACTGGACTTCCCTGTTACGCGAGCGCTTAGGATCGGCGATAGGTACAGCGGAGAGCAGTGCCCGGGTGTAGGGGTGTGCTGCACGATCAAAAACCGCTCGATAATCGCCGCTCTCCATTTGTTTGCCCAAATACATCACCATCACTCTGTCACTGATATGTCTGACTACACTTAGATCATGGGCTATCATCACCAGCGCCAGATTCAGCTCTTTTTGCAGCTCTTTGAGTAAATTAATCACTTGCGCCTGAATTGAGACATCTAAAGCGCTGACGGGCTCATCGCAAATAATCAATTTAGGCTTGAGAATCAGTGCCCTGGCTATCCCGACTCTCTGGCACTGTCCACCGGAGAATTCATGGGGGTAGCGGTTGCGCTGCGAGGCAGACAGCCCAACCCGGGTCATCATTTTGATCACTTGTGCTTCAATGTCTTTTCTGGACAAGTGCGGCTCGTGGGTATACAGCGGTTCAGCAATGCACTCGGCCACTGTTAACCTTGGATTTAAGCTGGCCGCAGGATCCTGAAAAATCATTTGAAATTCACGACGCCTGTTAATTAACTGGCGTTTATCAAAAGCCAGCATGTCTTGGTTACACCATTCTAAACTGCCACCTGTCGGTTCGATTAAACGCAGCAGCGCTCTGGCTAACGTCGATTTTCCACAGCCAGACTCTCCGACTATGCCCAGCGTTTCACCTGCATAAACTTCCAGGTTTATGCCGTCGACTGCTTTAACCACTTGCGCCGGGCTCCGGGAAAACAAGGATTTGCGCAAGTTAAAATACACTTGTAAATTTTCAGCTTTTAACAATAACTCTGCGGATTTCATGCGGCTGTACCTCCCACTGCAAAATCGATCATACTCGTGTTGTGACAGGCGATAGCCCGGCTGGCTGAGAAACTATTGGCGTTGGGTGTAGTGGTTTTACATAAGTCACTGGCCTGTTGACAGCGCGGCTGAAAAGGGCAGCCTTTAGTATCAAACAATGCGCTCGGTGGATTTCCGGGAATAGTCAGTAGCTCGGGTAAATCTTCAGTGATAGAAGGAATAGCCTTAAGCAGGCCACGGGTGTAGGGGTGCGCCGGATTCTCAAATAGCTCATCGACATTGGCCTGCTCCATTTTTCGACCGCCGTACATCACTAACACCCGATCGCAGACTTGTGCTACGACACCCATATCGTGGGTAATCAATAAAACCGCGGTATTAAATTCGCGCTGCAGCTCTTTTAGCAGTGTTAAAATTTGTGCCTGGACTGTGACATCCAAGGCCGTGGTTGGCTCATCGGCAATTAACAGTTCTGGTTTACACAGTAGAGCCATGGCTATCATCACTCGCTGGCGCATACCCCCGGAGAGCTCGTGCGGGTATTGACTCATTCGCGCGGTGGCAGAGGGGATACGCACCGCATCCAGCATAGCTACCGATTCGCTAAAAGCTTGCTTATAGCTCAAACCCTTATGCTTTTGCAGCACTTCAGTGAGTTGTTTGCCAATGCGCAAAAAAGGGTTCAAAGAGTTCATCGGGTCCTGGAAGATCATGCCTATTTTTGACGCTCTGATCTTATTCAGGGCTCTGTTGTCCATGGTCAGTAGGTTTTGCCCTTTAAATATCGCCTCTCCGCTGGTTTCTCCGTTATCCGCGGTGAGTCCCATTAATGCAAATACCGATTGGCTTTTGCCGGAACCCGATTCGCCGACTATGCCTAAAGTTTCACCGGCGCTAATTGAGAAACTGAGATCGGAAACTGCATGTACTTGTCCGTCATCCGTATTGAAACGAACGTTCATATTATTTAACGAGAGAATACTCATAGTGACTCCTAACGGTCTTTTGGATCGAGAGCGTCGCGTAAACCGTCGCCGATAAAATTAAAACAAAACAGTGTGGTGACTAGAAACAGTGACGGAAAGGCCAGTTGCCAGATAGCTACATCTAAGGTTTTTGCGCCTGCCGAGATCAGTACTCCCCAACTGGTATCTGGTGGCTGTACTCCTAAGCCGAGAAAGCTTAAGAATGATTCAAAAATAATAAAGCCCGGGACCATCAAAGATGCATAAACCATCACAATGCCCAATACATTTGGGATGATATGGCGCAGCACTATTTTCCAGTGTGATACTCCTATCGAGTGAGCAGCTTCAATAAACTCGCGATTCTTTAAACTAAATGTGACACCCCGTACCACGCGGGCTATGCCAAGCCAAGAGACCATGCCGATAACGATAAATATCAGGTAGATGTTATTGCCAAAAAGTGTCACAAACAAAATCACCATAAACATAAAGGGCACTGAGTCTAAAACTTCAATCACTCTCATCATCAGACTGTCTAATGCGCCACCGACAAAACCGGAAATACTCCCCCATACAGAGCCGATGACAACAGCCACGAATGCCCCCATAAAACCGACTAAAATAGACAGCCTTCCACCTTGCATAGTACGGGCGAATAAATCTTGTCCCAGATCATCTGTGCCAAAATAATGGCCGCTCTCTATCGATGGTTTACCCAACTCGTAGGGGTCAGCAAGCACCGCCCAGTCAATGTCCTCATGGGTAAAGGGCGTCAGCATAGGCCCAAAAACCAGGCATAAAACAATAAAACTGAGGATGTAAACTGAGTTCATCGCCGCTCTATTTTTCTTAAACCGCAACCAGGCGGCTTGCCACAAACTGCGGCCCTGCACATCGGTTGCTAATGAGTTATTGACCACGTTTGCTAACACTTTGTCGTCAAAGATTTTTTTCAGCATAAAGTGCTCCTACAAGCGAATACGTGGATCGATCAATGCGTACAGCAAATCCACTATCAGATTAAATAAGATGGTCAGTGTGGCCACGATTAGAGTGATGCCCATGACTAAACCGTAGTCTCGATTCAGTGCTCCCGAGACAAAGTGCTGACCCATGCCACCGGTACCAAAAAATATATCGATGATTACCGAACCAGTAATGACCGCGACAAAACTGGGACCTAACATTGCAACCACAGGTATCAGCGAGGGGCGCAGTGCGTGTTGTGCCAAAATATAGGCGGTCGATAAACCTTTGGCGCGGGCGGTGCGAATGTAGGGCTGATTGAGTGTTTCTATCATGGCGCCGCGCATCACCCTGGCGATACCTGCTATTGAGGCAATTGCCAGGCTGAGCACCGGCAAAATCATATATGAGACTTTGCCCCCTTCCCAGCCCCCTGCGGGAAGCCAGCCCAAGTGAATCGAAAAAATAGTCACCAGTATTGGCGCCAGCACAAAGGCGGGGACCACTACACCGGTCATCGAAAGCGACATCAGCAAGTAGTCGAGTTTGGAGTTGCGATTGAGAGCTGCAATAGTGCCCAGTAGCATCCCCAGTGGTACGGATATACTAAAAGACAAGGCCCCTAAAATCGCTGAAACCGGCCAGGACTGGGCAACTAACTGAGTGACGCTGAAGTCCTGATAAACAAAACTTGGCCCCAGGTCTCCCTGGACAAAATTAGTGATATAGATATAAAACTGCACCAGAAATGGCTCGTTAAGGTGGAACTTAGCCTCAATGTTTGCCCTGACAATTTCTGGCATCGGCCGCTCCATATCAAAGGGGCCGCCGGGTGCGATGTGCATCAACCAATAGGAGATCAATGCGATGAATAATAAAGTGGGAATGGCCACAAACAAGCGGCGCAATATAAATAACAGCATACTTAACCTTTAAGCGAAGACTGAATGCATTTTGTTAGATGTGCGCAAGCCAAGGCAAAGAGGTGGTATTTGCCAAATTAGCCTTGGAATAGAAGTGTTAACCGACTTTCGACCCGGCTATCACTAGCAGCAGTGAATAAGCCGCTAAACCAGAGGCCGTTGCCTGTGGTTTAGCGGTGTTTAAATCAAGCGCAACGATTAGTTGGCTTTGATATAAAGGTTCTTGCGGTAGAAGGAGTTTTCAGGATTAGTCAGCTCGTAACCACCGACTTTAGTTTGCAGCAAGTACTTGTTATCGCCATTGCGATACAGTGGCAAAATTGCCATGTCATCGATTAGTTGTCTCTCTGCCTGGTTATACTCTTTGGAAGGGTCAGCCATGGTTTTAGCGGATTTCATCAACTTGTCGTAATTGGCGTTAGCGTATTTCGAGTTGTTGTTAACGGATTGCGAAGTGAAGATATCTAACCAGGTAGATGCTTCATTGTAATCGGCTGTCCAACCACCGCGATGCACGTTACCGGGAGTAGTAGATGCGTAAAAAACTTTAGGCTCTAACTGTTGAATATCAACTTGCGCACCTAAAATTTGCTTCCACATGCCTGCCATAGCCGTTGCCATTCTAATGTCTTTAGAGTAGGTCGGTGTGGTGAAAGATAGCTTTAAAGGGTTGCTCTTGTTATAGCCAGCTTGTGCAATTAAGGCCTTGGCCTTTTTGTTGCGTTGCTTTTGAGTCCACTTTGAAAACTCTGGCTTGTAACTGGTAAAACCGTCTGTTTGCGGCGGTACTAAAGTAAACATCGGTACTTGGCCTGCTTTGTTAATGGCCTTAGTGATAATGTCTCTGTCGATAGAGTAGGCCAGGGCTTTACGTACTTTGATGTCTTTGGTTGGGCCTTTAGTGGTATTGAAATAGTAGAAAGTAGAGCCCAGTGAGGCATTGTGGGTCATTACCATCTCTGGGTGTGCTTTGAGCAATTTGTTTTTTTGTGCAGCGGGGATGCTTCTCGCCTCGGCAATCTCACCGGCTAAGAATCTGTTTAAGCTGACGTTGGCATCACCGATAGGTAACCAGGTGATTTTATTCAGCACTACATTTG
>MABF01000058.1 GCA_002163025.1 'Osedax' symbiont bacterium Rs2_46_30_T18 | reverse complement strand
CCTGGCACATCCAGTGAACAACTCCCATGGGTGACAATGTGAAAACAAGTCGACCCCAATTCATGTTCATTAATCAGCCACTGACCGCAAACTTTGGCATTGTGATAGACCTGAACCTGCATCTGTAACATGCCCATTAGGTCTGAAAATCCCTGCATCTGAATAACCTATTTATATACATTGCGTACGAATGAGCAACAAACTAACACGATCAAGCATTCATAGTACATAGCCACATCTATACACTAGTATTATCGACTGACACTAACCAAAGGATAAAAGCATGACTGACTTCACTTTCCACACGACAGAAAACAGCAGCGGCGAGAGCCAGGAATTACTGGCCGGAATCCAGAAAGGTTACGGCTTTGTACCTAACTTATTCGCCTATATGGCCGAGGCGCCGATCGCGCTAAAAGCTTATATGCAATTGAATGCACTGCTCTCAGAAAGCTCTTTCACTGCGCCGCAACTGCAAGTTGCGCTGTTGGCAAGCAGTGTTGAAAATGATTGCGGCTTTTGCACTGTCGCTCACCGGGCTATGGGCAAAAAATCTTCGGCAAAGCAGCAGAGCCTAGACGCACTGAATCAAGGCAATGAAGTTAAGGACCCTCAAGATAGGGCTATCGTAAACTTAGTTAAATCGCTGATTAAAAACCGCGGCTGGGTGGAAGAAGATGAAATAAATGCCTTTCTAGCCGCTGGATTTACTCGCCAACAGTACTTTGAAATGTTAGTGGTTGTGACGATTAAAACCTTGTCTAACTATACTAACCACGTCACTAAGCCGGAACCTAATCCCGAACTTTTAGCTATGTTATAAATGTGTATGGCCACTGTTAATGTGGCCATTTCCCCCTTGGCAAGCAGCCATTATTACAGCTATAGCTGCGCTGCATTTTCTTTGCTGGACTGGATTGTTGGCTGAACTATTCGTTTCTATAATTCTCCTACGCAGATGAAAATTCTTTAAACGACATAGCTCTACCTAGAAACGGGTAGATGACTTGCTCACACTAGTCGCTTCACAACTATACTATTGTGCTAGAATATTTTTCTTTCCTCTGTGGGTGGCCAATCTCATGCGCAATATAGTCAAACCATTCCTGGTTGGTCTGTTGTTATTACTGTTCAGCACTACTAACGTCTGGGCTAATCATGCGGATTCATTTCCCACAAACCAGCCTCATAGCCGACAGAATATTGAATACGATGGCACCGACATGGTCAAGTTCGTGTTTCTGCAAAAGGCTCAGCAGAGAAAAGAACAACTATTACAAAGCATTGATCACTGGCCAGAGCAACAGGCACTGATTATTCATAACATGACCAACGACCGAGGTTTTGCCGGTCTGGTTTCACTGCTGAGTATTTTTTTGTTGATTATGGGCTCAGGATATTTGGTTGAGCGCTTATTCAGTTTCAAAATGAACCTTACCTGCAACCGTATCGCCGCAGAAAAAGAGAGTAGTTGGGGCGACAGTTTGAGCTTCACGCTGATGCGCGGTGCATTTGATTTACTCAGTTTAGGCATGTTCGCTCTGGTCTGCGGCGCTTTTGCCATTTATATGTACGAGGCCAACGACCCCTTTAGATTACTCAGTTTGCAGGGCATTGCTCTGATACTTAAAATAAGAGTAGTGGCGATATTTTTAAATATTATCTTTGCCCCCTACGCCGTCGGACAACGCTTGATACCTCTGGAGCGCCATTCGGCGCGACGCTTGTATTTTTGGATTTTAGGCTTTATTTCCCTGTATTACATCATCACCACATTCTGGCGGGTACTGGCCCACTTTCAACTAGAACCTATTATGTTCGCCATGTTAGTGCCTATCAGTGGTTTAATTTTAAACGTCGCCTCTGTGTGTTTTGTCTGGTTTAACCGCAAAGACATCACCCGTATGTTCACCACTAAAACGCAACATACATCCAGTGTCACACAAGTATTTAGCCAGATATGGCCCACTATTATTACTTTCTGGCTTATTGTCATCTGGACTATCTGGGCGGCCAACGAGTTTTTGGGTAACTATCAACAGGCTGAGCAGCTGACACCCGCCTGGTGGTTAACCTTTAGTTTCCCGATATTGGACCGCATTATTTTTGTACTCTTATCACAGCTTAAACGGATTTCCTGGCTGCAGAGCCACTCCTTCGAACAGCGCTGCGACGTCTTTATCAGCCGGGTGATTATCGCCATCCGAGTGATATTACTGGCAGTGGTTATCTACTTGGTCGACAGTAGTTTTGGCTATAACGCCTGGGAGATGCTAGCCAGTCAATTCGGCGGCTATCTAAAGAAGTCAGTTGATGTAGTGATAGTGGTCATTTTGGCTTACGCCGCCTGGGAGGTAATACAGTCGGCGATTGAGAGACACTTGCCTATTGAGATAGCGGTAGAGAAAGATAACGGTTTATCCTCACTTGAGGGCGATGGCGGCGGCGCCGGAGCCTCGCGCTCCGAGACTCTGCTACCTTTAGTACGCTCTTTTTTGTTAGTGTTTTTATTTGTCAGCGTCACTTTAACAGTACTGAGTATTGTCGGCGTGGAAATAGCTCCATTGCTGGCAGGTGCAGGTATTGTCGGTATCGCGGTGGGTTTTGGCGCGCAAAAATTAGTCCAGGATGTTATCTCCGGTATCTTCTTTTTGTTAGACGACGCCTTTCGTCGCGGTGAGTACATTGAAGCTGCAGGTTTGCGAGGTACTGTGGAGCGCATTTCGATCCGTTCAATCAGATTGCGTCATCACTTAGGCGCCGTACAAACCATTCCCTTCAGTGAAATTGCCACAGTGCGTAACTTATCCCGTGACTGGATAACCATGAAACTTGAATTTCGACTCAATTACCAGACTGACGTGGAGAAGGTGCGCAAACTGATCAAAAAGGTGGGGCAAAAAATGTTGCAGCACCCAGAATACGGTCAACACTTTTTGCTGCCGCTGAAATCTCAGGGGGTGATCAGGGTAGAAGAGTCTGCGCTGATATTTCGCATGAAATTTACCTGCATCCCGGGTGAGCAGTGGCTGATCCGTCGCGATGCATTTCGATTAGTCAAAGATGCTCTCGAATCTAACGGCATCGAATTCGCCCATAGATCTGTGCATGTATTAATGCAGCCAGGAGAGCAGCAACCGGCCAAAGAAATTGCAGAACAAACTGAGGATATTGCGCTACAGCGTGCCGGAGCTGCAGCAATTACCTCGGCAACGGCAGCTTCAGCGCGGCGCAACAGTAAAATCGATGACGAAGATGACTTACTGAGCCCTGGAACAGAATAAAGCGCTGCTTTTTTAGGCAAAATCCAAGCTATGTTCGATTAATTTCTACTAAACTATCTTAGCGGAAATAATTTTGCTAATCTTGCGCTTTTGCCAATTTGACTGAAGAGAGCGTAAGTGCGCAGTAAATTAGATAATAGCCGTCTGCTGATATATAGCCATGACTCTTTTGGGTTAGGGCATCTGCGCCGCTGTCGTACACTAGCCCATGCGCTGGTCGACCAATACAAGGGGCTTTCGGTACTGATAATGACCGGCTCGCCTATTATCGGCCGCTTCGATTTTAAAGCCAGGGTTGATTTTGTTCGCATACCCGGGGTCATTAAGCTGCACAACGGCGAATATACATCTCTGGGCCTGCACATTGACCTGGCCGATACCTTAGAATTACGTGAATCTATCCTCTTACATACCGCCAGAGTATTTCGCCCGGACATCTTTCTCGTCGACAAAGAGCCCGGCGGCTTAAAAGGCGAGGCAATTAAAACTTTAGAGTATTTTAAAGACACTGATACTCGATGTATTTTAGGGCTGCGGGATGTTATGGACGCCCCGCACTTGCTTAAAGAAGAATGGCGTTTAAAAAACGTACAGCCGCTTTTAGAAGATAATTACGACGAACTCTGGGTCTATGGCCCGCAGGAGATGGGTGATCCTCTCGAGGGGATAGATATCGATCCGTCTGTGAAAGCTAAAACCAAATACACAGGTTACCTGCCTCGTCAGTTACCTGAACATGTTGACACTGAAAGCATCCACTACCCACAACACCCCTACTTATTAGTAACCCCTGGCGGCGGCGGTGACGGTGTAGAAATGGTTGATTGGGTAATGCGTGCCTACGAAGCTTGTCCCACTTTAATACCCGCACTGTTTGTGCTGGGGCCTTTTATGGCGACTGCCGAACGCAATGATTTTTTGCATAGGGCCGAGCAATTAGAACATGTAGAAGCCATTACTTTTAGTCAGCATTTAGAACACCTGATGGCCAACGCTGAAGCGGTTGTGGCCATGGGCGGTTATAATACTTTTTGCGAAATCCTCTCCTTCGACCGCCCGGCACTGATACTGCCTCGCAGTAAACCCCGACAGGAGCAATTAATTCGCGCTCAGAAGGCGCAAGCTCTAGGCCTGCTGTCGATGTTAGATCTGGAATCTGCACGACACGCTGAGGATATGGTGCAAGCCATCCAGAAATTATTGCGACAACCCAAGCCCAGTAGTCAGTCACTAGAGCAATTATTAGGTGGACTAGACTTTGTCACCAACCGTTTTGGCGAACTTGTCGAAGGGTAAGCTGAATACTGCTGGGTCTAAATCTAGTGCGCTTGCTGGATTAGGCCTTTGATAAGAACTCTTAATTAGGCTTTTTATTTAGACAAGAACTGCAGCAACTTCCTAACCTCTGCTATCTGTCAAAACCAATCGCCATTCTTTTATTCAGAGCAACCAGGTTGAATTACATGCACAGCCCCCGAATTATATTTTATGTGCAGTACCTATTAGGTATTGGCCACGTGCGCCGCGCCACTTTAATCGTGCAGGCGCTGTGCCGTCAAGGGGCCAAAGTCGACGTTATCTTCGGCGGCATGCCAGTACCCAGCATGTCCTTTGGCACTGCGACAGTTCACCATTTAACCCCCGTCAAGAGTGCTGATGCCGGGTTCAGTACTTTAGTAAAAGCAGATGGATCGCAGTTCACTGATGCCGACAAACTTCAGCGCAGCCGCGCACTGCTAGAGCTCTGCGAGCAAATACAAGCAGATTTAATAGTCACGGAAACCTACCCCTTTGGCCGTCGGCAGATGCGTTTCGAATTACTGCCACTGCTGCAATGGATTAAAACCCAGCAAAATCCACCCTTTTTGGTGGCCTCCATCCGCGACATTCTACAAAGACGCAGTGAAAAACGCGAACAGGAGTGCATAGATCTGGTACAACAGCACTACCAGCAGGTCTTAGTGCACGGTGATGCAACTTTTTACCCGCTACAGCGAAGCTTTCCCCCAGCGGCGGACATTGGCGACAAGCTAAGCTACAGCGGCTACGTCTGTCCGCAGTTACTCAATGCCAGCACCGACAGCATTGCAAAGGACAAAATAGTCGTCTCTATCGGTGGTGGCAGTGTCGGCAGAGAAATACTCGACGCCGCCCTGAACTTGTACCAGAGCGGTTTTGCCAGTGACAGAGCCTGGCTGTTAATCACTGGACCGAATATGAGTTCGGCGGATAAAGATTATTTTCACAGCCACCGCGATCAGCGTTTGTCTGTGATAGAACTGGCCGATAATTTCTTGCAGGAACTGAGCAGTGCGTACGTATCAGTATCGATGGCCGGTTACAACACAGTCATGGATTTGCTATTGACCAAAGTAGCAGCCGTGGTTATCCCCTTTGAAGGCGAGGGGGAAACAGAGCAACTAGCACGCAGTGAAGTACTGGCAGCCAAAGGTGTTTTCCAGGTTCTGCGCAATGCTCAGTTGAGTGGCGACAGTCTACGCAGCGCTATCAACAGCGCAATAAACCAAGCGCCCGGGGCTGTCAGTATTGATAGCGCCGGGGCCGATAACAGTGCCAGCTTACTGATAGAGTGGGCACAGCAGCGACGGAACTCTATAGCGAATGTCTAGTTGGCAAGCCTTAAGCGATGAAATCAATCAGTGGCCGCAGAGCGTACAATTTTGGTGGCGGGACGATGATGCTGTCGCCGACAGCGAGCCGTTACAACAGATGCTGCAGCTGGCAAAAGGCTATCAGATTGCGGTACACCTGGCCGTTATCCCCAATCTATTAGAAACCAGCTTAAATGTCATAAAACACTCTGATATCCAGCCGTTTAGCTATGTTTTGCAACACGGCGTCGAGCACCGCAATTTCGCTCTGCCAGAGCAGCGAAAAATCGAGCTGGGAGGTTCTCAGGATCTTCAGTGCCTGCAACAAAAGCTCAGCGTTGGGCAGCATTTACTGCAGCAAACTTTTGTCGATCAGTACTTAAGTATTTTAGTGCCGCCCTGGAACCGTATTGCAGATGAGCTTATCCCCTGCTTGGATAACATAGGTTATCAAAAACTGTCAGTGCTTGGTAAAACAAAATTAGCAGAGACTCCACTGCATTTGAATGTGCACATAGACATCATTAATTGGCGGGAGCGGCAGTTTGCTGGTGAGGCACTTATTTTATCGAAAATCATCGAACACTTGCAGCATAAGCGCCTATTTGGCAGCAGTACCAAGCCCTGTGGTCTAATGACACACCACTTGGATCACGACCGCGACTGTTGGACATTCTTAGACAAATTTTTTAGTTTTTGCCAGAGTCACTCAAAGGTACAATGGGTTGCCGGCACGCGCTTATTGCAATATTAAAACTGCAACAGCCTCAGAGTCACCCGTCCATTTAACTCTTACTCATGTATAAAAGGTCCGCTGTGAAGAAAATAGCACTAGTACTGAAAGGATATCCGCGTTTATCAGAAACGTTTATCGCCCAGGAAATAAGAGCGTTAGAGTTGCGAGGCTTTGAGATCAGCTTAGTTTCACTGCGCCACCCAACAGACACTAGCACCCACCCTATTAACCAGCAAATCAACGCCGCGGTACTGTACTTACCCGAATATTTACACGCTGAACCACTGCGGGTATGCAAAGCGCTATTTAAAGTGGCCGCTAAATTTTCACTGGGTAGAGTATTTAAACAATTTATTAAAGACTTCAAACGCGACCCCAGCCGAGGCCGGGTTCGACGCTTTGGCCAGAGCATAGTGTTAGCGGCAGAAATGCCCGCGGGGATAGAGCAGATGTATGCGCATTTTCTACATACACCCGCCTCCGTGACCCGCTACGCCTCATTAATTAATCACCTGCCATGGTCCTGCTCTGCCCACGCCAAAGATATTTGGACTTCCGCTGAGTGGGATCTGCGGGAAAAGCTTCAGGAGCTGCAGTGGTTGGCCACTTGTACTAGCGCCAACCATCAATATTTACAGAGCCTGGCCAGCGATCCGAATAAAGTTCACTTGGTTTACCACGGTTTAGATTTTAAGCGTTTTGCCGCGCAACAGCGTATTGCCAGGGCTGATGTCGACGGCTCGAACCCCGAGCAACCGATTAAAATCATCAGTGTTGGCCGAGCAGTGCCGAAGAAAGGCTACGATGATATTCTGCAGGCACTGGCACAACTTCCCGCCCAGCTACACTGGCGCTTTACCCACATAGGCGGGGGCGAATTGTTGACTAGCTTGCAACAGCAGGCGCAAACTTTGGGCATAGCCGATCGTATCGACTGGCTTGGGGCGCTGCCACAACTGCAGGTTCTGCAAGCCTACCGCGAGAGCGATTTGTTTGTACTGGCCAGTAAAATTATTGCCGATGGCGACCGGGATGGTCTGCCTAATGTATTAATGGAAGCACAGAGCCAGAGCGTCTGTTGTTTAGCCACAGACATTTCCGGCATCCCGGAACTCATCGACACCGGCGATAACGGGGTCTTAGTCAAGTCCAATGATCCACAGGGATTGACCGCAGCTTTAACTGAGCTGATTGGCGATGGAGTCAGACGCGAGCAACTTGGCCTGCGCGGACAACAGCAGTTGCACCGACGCTTTGATGTAAAAATTGGCATAGATCAACTGCAAAAGCTGTTTCTACCCGACCATGCTTAATAAGGTTCCAATTATCGGCTGCGATATTGCCTTTTACGCGCCGTTAAAAGCACCTGACCACCTAGTTCCCTCCGGTGACAGAAAAATTGCCAGACTGTTTGTCCAGGCTCTGCAGCAGGCAGGTTTTACCGTACAATTAGCCAGTCGGCTGCGCAGTTTTGACAGGCGCGGTGAGCCACTGCGACAACAGCGTCTGATGGCTATCGCCAGCAGGGAAGCCGCCCGCATCCTGCGACGCTGGCAAAAGCAGCAATACCGGCCCAGTGCCTGGTTTAGCTACCACTTGTACTATAAGGCTCCCGATTTAGTCGGCCCTCTTATCTGCCGTCAGCTTAACATCCCCTATATTGTGGCTGAGGCCTCCTGGGCAAGCAAAAGAGCGACGGGGCCATGGTCTCTGTTTCATCGGCAGGTAGATATTGCCCTGCAACAAGCCTGCAAGGTTATCTGCATAAACCCCGTGGATAAAATTGCCCTGGATAGTTATTACCTGGCGCTGCAGCGACCCGCTTCCCAGCTCGAACTGCTCAAGGTATTCATCGCCCCCAACGTTCATACTCATATATCTGAACCCGCAACAACGCGCCAACAATTGGCCAGCCAGTACGGCTTAAATGTGACACAACCTTGGCTGATCGTCATTGCCATGATGCGCAGCGGCGACAAACATCACTCATATCAGTTATTGGCAGAAACGTCCGCCAAGTTGCAGCAGCAGTGTCAAATACTAATAGTCGGCGATGGCGAAATGGCCTCGGCTGTTAAATCTTTGTTTGCCAATCAGAACAATATACTTTTTGCTGGCACTCTGGATAACCAGCAGATTCAATTGCTGTTACCACACTTCGAGTTACTGATTTGGCCGGCGATTAACGAGGCGCTGGGAATGATATTTCTGGAGGCACAACAAGCTGGAGTAGCGGTAGTAGCTGGCAGACAGGGAGGAGTTGACTCTCTGGTTGCAGATGGACAGACCGGCAGATTAATAACTGCTACCGATACCAATGCCATGGCCAGTGCAGTTGACTCTCTGCTGGCAAACCCGCCACTGCTGAAAAATATGCAGCGCGCAGCAGCAGCTTATGTTCTAAAGCAACACTCACTCGCCACTGCTGCCAGGCAACTACAAAAAATTATCGCTAATGCAACCAACTCGCAGACCCTTGAGGAGAATAGATGATTCACTTGTATTTCATCCGCCATGGACAAACCCAATGGAACAGCGAAAAAAAGCTCCAGGGCCGCACTAACATACCCCTCAATAGTTGCGGCAGAGAACAGATCAGCGGCTACCAGCTACCCGCTGAACTTCAGCAGTTGCAGTGGTTCAGCAGCCCGCTGCTACGCGCTAGAGAGACCGCTGAACTACTGCCAGTGAATGCCGCCACTGAGGACAAGTTGATCGAAATGAACTGGGGGAAATGGGAGGGTAGAACCTTGCAACAACTGCGTAGCGACGATCCCGAGAATTTTGCCCGCCATGAAGCTCAGGGAATGGATCTGACTCCAGAGGGAGGAGAATCTCCACGCTTAGTCGGTGAGCGAGTCAGCGATTGGGCCGAGCACTTGCAGGCGCTCAATAGCTCCCAGCATCTGGGATGTGTCAGCCACAAAGGGGTAATCCGTGCAGTGTATGCGCTGGCAGCGAACTGGGATATGCTGCGCAAAGCACCGCACAAGCTCGATTATCACTGCGCTCAGCACTTTTGTTTTGATAACGGAAAATGGTCTATCGGTGAGTTGAATATCAAATTGAGCTGAAATAGAAAATAAATGCAAAAAACCCATTATTCACACTCGATTAACAGGTAAAATAGCCGCATATTTTTGGCTGTATTAAAACTTTTTGGCGAACCCGATGAAAACACAGATACAACAGTTGCTACAACAAACCCTCGATATCTTAATTACCCAACAAATTTTACCCAAAGAGGGTGTCTATCGGATTCAAGTTGATCGCACTAAAGATAAAGCGCACGGCGATTTATCCACCAACCTGGCGATGATGGCCTGCAAAGCGGCGAAAAAGCCACCGCGTGAACTAGCGCAGCTCATTATTGAAAACATGCCGGTCTCTGATTTAGTGGTCAAAGCGGAAATCGCCGGGCCAGGGTTTATCAATATTTTCCTAAACAGTAATATTTTAGCCCAGCAAATTGAAGCGGCACTGCTCGATGAGCGCTTAGGAATTGCAAAAGTTGAGCAACCACAGACCATAGTTGTCGACATGTCTTCACCTAATTTAGCCAAAGAGATGCACGTCGGCCACTTGCGCTCTTCGGTGATTGGCGATGCAGTGACCCGTAACTTAGAGTTCCTCGGGCATAAAATGATAAGGCAAAATCACGTCGGCGACTGGGGTACCCAATTTGGTATGCTACTGGCCTACATGGAAGAGTTAAAAGCACAGGGAAAGAGTGGTAGCTCTAATTTAGCCGACCTGGAAGTGTTTTATCGCGCAGCCAAGGGCCGTTTTGACGAGAGTGAAGAGTTCGCCACCCGCGCTCGCAACTTAGTTGTTGAACTACAGAGCGGTAATCAGCAGTGTCTGCAGCTCTGGCATGACTTTAAGGATATCAGCATTGCCCATTGTCAGGAGATTTACGATCGCCTGGGAGTGGCACTAACCACTGCTGATGTTCGCGGGGAGAGCGCCTATAACGACGACCTCAATCAAGTAGTCGCCGATCTTGAGGCCTGCGGAATTCTTGAGCAAAGCCAGGATGCTAAATGTGTATTCCTCGACGAGTTCAAGTCTAAAACCGGTGAGCCACTGCCGGTGATCATCCAGAAGAAAGATGGCGGTTTCCTCTACGCCACTACCGATCTGGCGGCAATGCGCTATCGGCAAAACGTCCTTAAAGCCGACCGGGTTTTATACTTCGTCGACGCCCGTCAAGCACTGCACTTTCAGCAAGTCTTTATGGTGGCGAAAAAAGCCAAATTTGTCAGCCAGCAAATCAGCCTTGAGCACATGCCCTTTGGCACAGTCATGGGAGAGGACGGCAAGCCGTTTAAAACCCGTTCCGGAAATGTCGCCAAACTGGCCGACTTACTCACTGAAGCGCAGCAGCGAGCGCTGGCACTAGTGCAGCAAAAAAGCCCTGACAAAGCCCCAGAGGAAATGCAAAAAATTGCCGATGTGGTGGGTATAGCTTCTGTTAAATACGCCGATCTGTCTAAGAACCGTACCAGCAACTATGTTTTCAGTTTTGAACAGATGCTTAAGTTTGAGGGTAATACCGCCACTTATATGCTTTACGCATATGCGCGTATTGTCAGCATTTTTAACAAAGCCGGATTAGACATGGCCAAGCTCGAGGGCTCTGTTGTACTGGAACACGAAAAAGAACTGGAGCTGGCCGGAAAACTAATGCAGTTCAACGAGGCACTGAACGCAGTGTCCCGCCTTGGCAGTCCACACTTGCTGTGCAGCTATTTGTTTGAGCTTGCTGGAATTTTCTCGAGCTTCTACGAAGCTTGCCCGCTGATCAAGGCAGAGACTGAAACACAAAAACACAGCCGCTTTAAGTTGGCTGCGCTGACCGCTAAAACCTTAAAACAAGGTTTAGATTTATTGGGGATCAAAACGTTGGAACGCATGTAAATAGCTGTTAGCCAGATCTGCGCAAGCGAGCTAAACCTCGCTAGCGCTGATTTTGTACTAGCTGTTGTTGCAAACTCTGTAAATCTCCAAGCACCCATAGATCAATAACTTTTTCACCCTCAAAGCTAAACAATGCACACCCTTGCCAGCTAACTTTTGCATTAGTTGCGGCGTAACCCATGAACTCATTGCGGTGAACCCCCGAAAAACACATTTTGGCAAACACTTTATCGCCCTCTTGTACCAGCTCCTCAATAGCGCAGTGGTAATCCCCCAGTGCTTTATGCACCATGTCCAGATATTGGGCAAAACCATCATGACCCTTTAACTGCTGTCCTAAGGAGCCTCTGAAGGTGAAATCCCGATGCAGCACCGAGGCGATAACTGTTTTATCATAGCTGTCCCAAATTTTTTGATAGAATCTTCTAACTTGCTGTTTTTTCATACTTAACCCCATGAAGTAGAAACTAAAACTGTTTGCGCAGACATTTTCTAGTGTTCAACAAACTGTCAGTGGTAACAGCTAACTATAAACTACTGTATCTGTTTGCACATTTCCATGACCAGTCTGCACTACCCTATCAATCCAGGCACAAATAAGCTGTAACTCGGCTGTGGCATTTACAGTGGTACTTGCACTACAGCTACTTTCATTGTGAAAATATAATACAGTAACCACTGTTGATTCATACCGGACGGCTTGTAATTCAAACCCTCGCATTTTT
>MABF01000242.1 GCA_002163025.1 'Osedax' symbiont bacterium Rs2_46_30_T18 | reverse complement strand
TCGCAATCATTTAGTAGAACAGGCGATAAAAGCCGCAGAAGAACAGGCCGACTACGGCCCTTTTGAAAAACTACAGCGGGTACTAAACCAGCCCTTTACCGAGCGAGAAGGGCTTGGGGAGTACGCCGCTGCGGCTGGGGATGCTTCAGCTCGCTACACGACTTATTGCGGGACTTAGGATCAGTTGAAAGTTGTAAGTTGTAAGTGGTAAGTAAAAAAACAGGCGTGAGGAATTAGGTGTTAGCTATGTTTGTGACTCACAAAGTGCCTTGTCTCTTTGGTTGTTTTCTATTCGGGTGGGAAAGGAGAAAGTAACTCGCCAGAGGTGAAATTATTTTAAAATATTAAAAGGGCAGTTAGTGCAATTCTTTTGCCTTTCGTTTAAGCACTTAATAAAGCGTAGCTTTCAACAATTTGATAAACTAATTGAGTTTGCAAATTAGTGCTGCGCCCCCATTAATGAATAAACAAACTAAGATACCTGCCAATAAATATATTATCTGATCTGTGACTTTATGACCCGATCGAAGGGCTTGCAAAAGTGCAAGGGCAGCGGATTAAACCCATTATTTAGCCATACAGCTCTCAACCAGTGGAACCCGCAATGAGTGATAGTGAAATAGATTCAGGCCTGAATATCGACAACAGCTTCGCCCGAGAGCTTCCGGATTTCTATACCTTATTTCGTGGTGATAAAGCTCCCTCTCCCGAACTGATCAAACTCAATCGACCGCTGGCTAAAACACTGGGTCTGGATTTAGATAAGCTCAGCGATCAACAATTGGCTGCGATGCTCTCCGGTGGCACTAGTGTTAAAGGAGCAGCGCCTCTGGCACAAGCTTACGCCGGGCACCAATTTGGCGGCTTTAGCCCGCAGTTAGGTGACGGTAGGGCACTGCTATTGGCTGAAGTAATTGATATCAACCAGCAGCGGCGTGACATTCATCTTAAGGGCTCGGGGCGAACAGTATTCTCCCGAGGTGGCGACGGTAAAGCCGTCTTGGGGCCGGTGTTACGCGAATATTTGTTAGGGGAGGCGATGCACAGTTTGAATGTACCGACCACCCGGGCACTGGCGGTAGTCACTACCGGTGAGCGGGTGATGCGCCAACATTTGCTGCCAGGTGCGGTTCTGGCGCGAGTTGCCAGCAGCCATATCAGAGTCGGTACTTTCCAGTTCTTCGCCGCCCGTGGCCAGAGTGATAAAGTAAAACTGCTGGCTGATTACGCAATTGAACGCCATTATGGGCATCTCAAAGATAGCCCTGATTGCTATTTAGGTTTACTTAGAGAAGTGTGCAACACACAGGCGAAATTAATCGCCAAGTGGATGAACTTAGGTTTTGTACACGGGGTAATGAATACCGATAACATGACAGTATCAGGCGAAACAATCGACTATGGTCCCTGCGCCTTTATCGATAGCTTTGACCCGGGTGCTGTTTTTAGCTCCATTGATAGCCAGAGTCGCTATGCCTACTCAAACCAACCCTCAGCGGCCATTTGGAACTTATCACGCTTTGCTGAAACCTTATTACCATTAATCAGCAGTGATGCTGAACAGGCAATTCCACTGGCCACCGATGTGATTAATGGCTTCGAGCAAAACTATCAGCAATATTGGTTAGCCGGAATGCGCTGTAAGTTGGGCTTAATTAATCAAGAACCAGATGACCTAGCTCTCGCCAACGAGCTGCTGAAAATCATGGCCGCACAAAAGGTCGATTATACTCAGTTGTTCAGGGCACTGGGTAATCTGCTACAAGGTGATAGCGAAGCGGCAAAAATACTATTTGCCGACAGCGGCGTTTTTATGCAATGGCAGCAGCGCTGGAGTGAACGTTTAAGCCGCGACCCACAGAGCAAGGATCTACGGGTAACAGCCATGAACTTAGTCAATCCTGTCTATATTCCACGTAACCACCAGGTGGAGCAAGTGATAAAAGCGGCTGAGGAAAACGCCGATTTTGCCCCCTTTGAAAAATTGCTGGCGGCACTTACGAGCCCTTTCGAGCAACGTCAAGACTTTGATGAGTTCTCAACCCCGGCACCGGATGAATTTGGCTGCTATACGACTTATTG
>MABF01000041.1 GCA_002163025.1 'Osedax' symbiont bacterium Rs2_46_30_T18 | reverse complement strand
GCTGAAGTGCTCTACTTTCTAACGACAAGCTTTCACTTTGCCTTTTAGGTATTGCTCTATCCAATACTAAGGGAAGTCCCTTGGTGTTGGATTAAAACCTGCGTTCGCTTAAATTTCAAGCTATTAGCGCTTCCCTGCGCGGTGCTCTTTTCGCTATACTCACGGGCCTTTTATCTGTGAGTAATATCATGCAAACCTATTTTCTGCCGTTGGGTCTCGCCTTGAGTTTGTTGATTTCACTGCTCATACCCGAACCCGGTGTATTTCTAAAAGAGCTCGGTGTTATCCCCTGGTGTGTCGTGGTGATCTTTTTTGTCAACGGCTATCAGACAGAATTAAAAGAGCTACCCAGAGATCGATCCTTCGTTTATGCGCTATCAGTGACTGCCTTTATCTGCCTGTTTGTTTCACCTATATTAGGGCTTGTAACCGCCAATTTTTTACAGTTAGGTCTGGGACTGACTTTGGGCCTTTTGGTTAAATCGGCGGTTCCTTCAACGCTTTCCACTTGCATAGTCATGACCAAGTTAGCCGGGGGCAAAGGTACCTGGGCACTGATGATGACTGTGATTATCAACATTATCGGGGTTTTCTCTATTCCCTTTATGTTAGATTTGACCGCCAGCGAAAACATTAACTTCGCCATAGAGCCTCTCGTGCTTTTACAAAAATTAGTACTCTTAGTGCTCTGCCCTTTTATCGCGGGGTTTATGTTCAAAAAACTGGGTTTATTCTCACCGCAACACCCGTTTCTTACTTACCTGCCCTCGACTATGGTCATTATCGCCGTCTGGTTATCGCTATCGGCCTCTGCCGAAATATTGTACCAAATCAGCATCAGTTCGCTGGGTAAAATAGTACTGGCCACTATCATCGTCCACTTTGGCTTGATGCTGATGGCAATTGCGGCTGCTAAGCTGTTACCTATCGACAGTGCAGCACAAGTGGCGGTAGCACTGACCGCCTCGCAAAAGACCTTGCCGGTCGCGGTTAGCATCCTCGCCAGCTTCGATCAGCCAGTGGGCGATGCGGTATTATTTTGTGTATTGTTTCACTTTATTCAGCTATTCGCCGACGCGGCGTTACTGCCTAAGCTGAAGCGTTTTTATCGATTGGATCAGGCTTGAGTTGGAAGTTGGAAGTTATTAGGCGTGAGGCGTGAGGCGTGAGGCGTGAGGCGTGAGGCGTGAGGCGTGAGGCACAAGTATTGATTGTTTGTTAAAACTTACAACTCAATACTTACGACTTATTGCTGAACTTTCAGTTCTGTTCTGTAAATCAGATGCTGGCTAACGGGTAATCACTCCACAGCGTCATAATTCTTATGCTATGCACTCTCTTTGATAGTGCCCTTTCCCTCCTTGGTCTTATCTTTAGGTTGTTTTCTATACATTTAATTAATTTACGCTAAGCTTTCTAACTATTAGCGCCAAAAAGATAACTGTGAATTGACAATCTCCAATAAAAAAACATATATTGCGGCGTCGGAATATTCCGATTTCGTTCTCGGGGCGGGGCGCAATTCCCCACCGGCGGTAAGGAAATTTATTTCTAAGCCCGCGAGCGCCTAATTTTTTTAGGGTCAGCAGATCTGGTGTGACTCCAGAGCCGACGGTTACAGTCCGGATGATAGAGAGCGTGCCAGTCAACACCTGCAATGCAGCCTATGTATATCGCTGCGTCTAAGGTACACCATCAGCAGAGGGTGTGTTTGCCTGTCCGTTCGCCCTGATTCTACTTTACTATTAGGATTTAAAATGAATCAGAGCTCAACGAATCACTACAATTTTACACCTCAAAGCAAGCGCATCGCTTTTATCCATGCCACTTGGCATCAGGACATTGTGCTAAATTGCCTTACAGGCTTTGAAACTGAATTAGCATCACGCGGTTACGATGTATCCCTAATAGAGGTTATCCCCGTACCCGGCGCTTATGAAATTCCACTACACGCTAAATTACTTGCCAAAAGCGGACAGTACGCTGCGATTGCCTGCAGTGCATTGGTTGTTGATGGCGGTATTTATCGGCATGATTTTGTGGCCCAAACGGTCTGCAATGCACTCATGCAAGTGCAATTAGAAACCGAAGTTCCTGTGTTAACCGCCGTGTTGACTCCTCACAACTTCCATGAACACGAGGAACACAAAGAATACTTCAGCCGTCATTTCATAAAAAAAGGGGCTGAGCTTGCCAATGCTTGTGATGCGAGCATACGTTTAACTGAACAAGCTAAACTAAGTTTGTAAGCTTTAAGACTGGCTAATGCGGGCGGAAATGAAGAAAGTCTGCCCATATTTAGCCCTATCTGCTGATAGACTCACTACCTGGCCAGACAATTTTCTCTATAAGAGTTTGCCGCACCTTGCTGATTTTGCTTAGATGGTTACGCGCATCAGACTCGCTCATACTCAGCATGTGGTGAGCGCGACATATAGACAAACTCATTATTTTCGTGGGTGACTTCAAAAGCAAAGCGACGATAAAGGTTACCGACATGATTCCCCTGCAAATAGCACAGTTTTATTAAGCGGTTATTTTCATCGGCCAAGGTCGTAGATTGCGCCAGAATTTTGCTTCCTATACCTCTGCCCTGGTAATCAGGAAGTAAGAAAAAGCGGCAAAAATACAAGTGGTTGCCTTTTTCTTGCAGTAAGTAACTACCGATCCTCTGCCCTTTAACTTCAACAATAGTCGGTCTTTTTTGCGCAAATTCGATGTTGTGCAGTTTTCTTTGCAGCGCTTCATCCCAGCCAAATACTGCTTTGACCGCTTGGTATTCCGCGGCCTTTTTCAACCCAAACAAGAATTCGGAATCCGTATCCACCGCCGTTCTGGTTATATACAACCCAGACTCTGTAGAGCGACAGCGATTCACAGACTTCACGCCCCTACAGATAGAACTTTTTTTAAGATCACGTCGTCATCCTCTTCAGCCAAGGCAACCCAGCCCAGTTTTCGATACAAATCCGGAACATCGGTCTTGGCATAAATTTCAGTTTCCTGCACTTTAACGGCTTGTCGTTCTGCCCCGCTAATCAACATTGAAGCGATACCTCGGCCTCTGTGGGTCGGCGTAACTATCAGAGCGTTGATCCACATTGCCAACTGCTGGCCATCAGCCGCCCGATATCGGGACAGCGCCAGCCCGCCTAGTAACTCATCTTGCTCAGTTGCTATCAAAGGATCGGGCACAACAAATCCTGGCTGTGCTCCGCGATAGACATCAACAGGCTCCCATTGGGCGATAAACCAGTCAGCCAACTGTGATAAATGTTTGTGGCCTACTGGCGCACTCGCTATTGAAATCAATGTTTCACCTTTAAGTATAGGTAGTTTGAGCGTTATCTAACGCTATTTGCGCCCCCTCTACAAGCGATCAGAGTAGCAATCATTACAAAAGGCACAGGAGAACCCGACAAGCGCAGTCATTATTTTGCCTTAGTTGCAGATAAACATAAAATAAAACACACTA
>MABF01000194.1 GCA_002163025.1 'Osedax' symbiont bacterium Rs2_46_30_T18 | reverse complement strand
GTAGGAAGTAGGAAGTAGGAAGTAGGAAGTAGGAAGTAGGAAGTAGGAAGTAGGAAGTAGGAAGTAGGAAGGCGTGAGGCGTGAGGGGAAAATAAAGAGGCATGAAGCATGGATTGTATAAGTGTCATGTTTATTACAGGCAAAATAAAAGGGCTCGTATGATGTCCATATGTGAGCCCTTGCTTTCGATTGTCCCTGTCGATACTACTGCGTCCGTGAGTAGTATTTGAGGCCCCATCCAGGGACTTATTTCAGATCCTTCTAAGCTCTCCTGCAATGCTGATAGCTAGTGTAATGACATTAACTATACTGCGCTACTTAAGCCATCAGTCTTTTCGGTAAGCACATTTTAGGTGCTTTTGAATCTAATAAATGTATAAAATAATCAATGGTTTAAAATAATATAAGGGCTCGTACAGCATCCATTTTTGAGCCCTTGAATTCGACTTCCCTGCCGATACTACTGCATCCTTGAGTAGTAATATTGAGTTCCCGTCCTGAGATTTAATAGGATCCTTCCTAACTCTCCATGGGTTAATAATGCTTTAATCAGCAGTGCAAAAACATAGGACAAAATCCTAAATAAATTACAAATAAAAAACAAAATAAAAGGGCTCGAATGTTATCCATTTCAGAGCCCTTGATTCCAACTTCCGTGTCGATACTACTCAATCCTTGAGTAGCATATAGAGTTTCCATTCCTGGAAAAATATAGATTCCGTTCTATCTCGATATGGTTTTTGTAGAATCTACTGCAATAAATATTAGGATTAGCTAATTTTTACTGCAGCATTTCTGACAAAAAATCGATCTTAATATCGTCCTTGTTAAGATCTGTTTCGACATCCTTGCCGTTACTACTCAGCCCTGAGTAGTAGAGTGTTTCCTTTGCGGGGAAAACAAAGAATCCATTCTGTTTTTGGTATTTATAGCTGATTCGGTCTTTTTAGGCATCCCTTCAAAACCTGATTTCGACGTCCTTGCCGATACTGCACATCCTTGAGCAGTAAGTGAGTTTCCATCCTGGAAAAACTTAGGATCCTTCCTAACTCTCCATGAAACTATTGTGCAAGAATTTATCCTTTAGAAACATAGGAGTTATTCCTAAAGGTAACAGAAAAGTTTCTATGTAATTAATCGCTTAGTTTGTGTCGCGAATAGGCAAAAATAATAATAGCTGATCAGTTTAAGTTCATTATGGTCGTGGTTTAGGCGGCTATCAGCAGGTGGTTTTACTGCCAACTGAGGGGGGGGGAGTGACGGGAATGGATGGGCTAAAACGGAGGCAAAGCCTGAAGGTTTCAGGCTCTGCAGGTCGGGCTAGGTCTTAATCGGCAAGCCGACACCTTCTTTTACTTCTTCCATGACAATATAGCTCTTAGAATTTTTAACCCCTGGCAAAGTGAGTAGCATCTCGCCGAGTAATGCGCGGTATTCAGACATATCTCGGATACGGGCTTTAAGCAGGTAGTCTGAATCACCTGATACCAGATGGCATTCCTGAACATAAGGCAGCAGCTTTACCGCTTCGTTAAAGGTTTCAAAAGCATCAGGGGATTGGTAGGAAAGTGCTATCTCTACAAATACCAGCATGTCAAAACCAAGTATCTTAGGGTTTAATCGGGCGTAATATCCCTCGATAAACTTTTCTTTTTCTAACCTTCTGACTCGCTCAATACAAGGTGTGGTCGATAGACCTACGTTATCAGCCAGCTCAGTGTATGAGATTCTGCCATCGTTTTGTAGGATACGGAGGATGTTGCGGTCTATTCGGTCAAGTTTTCGCATAGTATTACAAGTCTTTTAAATTATTTGTACCGGTCTTTTGTCCAGTAAATTATTAGCAAGAATTAGCAGATCCATCTGGTCTTTGTTAAGCAACAATTAAACCTAATTTTTCAGCAAAACACAATAAATAACTCTATCCATGAAACTTATCTCTGGTATATCCTTTGGTCTATATGCAGATAGAGAACAAATTTTTTATTTTTTTGATTATGTAGATGTCTCTGTTTGGCAAAGGCTGCGCGGATAAAATAGTCGATGTATTTTGCCCGGGATGTTTTCGTTAAAATTTATTGTAATAGTTGGGCTGGCAATGTATTTTCGACCTCTCAAAATCAGATGTAACATCGCTTTGCAACAAACTGGCGGCTAGAGTGACTGTGTGGCGATGATAAGTTTTTCGAAACAAAATAAAATTAATAATCAAATTTATACAAGGAATTAGAGCATGGCAAATCGTAGTGTTATTTCAACTGATCAGGCACCTGCTGCAATAGGTACTTATTCTCAAGCGGTTAAAGTTGGCAACACTGTCTATATCTCTGGACAGATCCCTTTAGACCCACAGACGATGGAAATCGTAGCAGGCGGCTTTGAAGAGCAAGCGGTAAGGGTCTTTGAAAATTTAAAGGCGATTACAGAAGCCGCGGGTGGCTCTATGGATGATATCGCTAAGCTGACTATTTTGATGGCTGATCTTGGAAACTTCGCCAGTGTTAATGAAGTCATGGCGCGATACTTCAAACAGCCGTACCCAGCAAGAGCAGCTTATGAAGTAAAAGCACTGCCTAAAGCGGTAGATATTGAAATTGAAGCCATCATGGTGGTGGGCTAATAACTTTCTCCTAGCTGGGTTTTCTGGTTGGGGCGTTTTATTCAGGTGATAGTAGTCAATGGCAAGAGCGGCGCAAGCGGTAATAGATTTATCGGCAATAGAAGAGAATTTTAAATTAGCTCAGTCACTGGCTAAAGGTGCTAAGGCAATCGCAATAGTAAAGGCGGATGCCTATGGCCACGGAGCCATTGCAGTGGCGCAGAGACTGCAACCGATAGCTAGCGCTTTTGGTGTCGCCTGCATTGAAGAGGCGCTGGAGCTCAGACAAAATGGTATCAGTGCTCCGATATTATTATTAGAAGGTTTTTTTAGCGCCGATGAGTTACCGATCATCGCAGACAACGGTTTTTGGACGGCGATGCACAGTGTTTACCAAGTGCAGCAGATCCGTGATGCCAAGTTATCTAAACCTATCAATGTCTGGCCGAAACTCGATTCAGGGATGCACAGGTTAGGCCTCAATGGAGCCGAAATACAAGATGTTTACCAGCAACTAGCCGCCATGGATAACGTGGCTGAGATCGTGCTGATGTCGCATATGGCCTGTGCAGATGAAATAGATAATGGCATGTCAAAACGACAGATTGAATATTTTGATCAAGCTGTAAAAGGCTTAGATGCGGAGCATTCGCTGGCCAATTCACCCTCAATTCTGTCGATTGAAAACAGTCACAGACAGTGGGTGAGATGTGGTTTGATGATGTACGGCGCCTCACCGTTTGCCCAGACGCAAATAAATGCAGATCAGCTTAAGCCGGCGATGAGCTTTAATACCGAAGTCATTGCCATCAGAGAAGTGGCGGTCAACGAGAGTGTTGGTTACGCGGCTAGTTTTGTCTGCGATCAGCCCCGTACTATCGCAACAATAGCCATAGGTTATGCCGATGGCTACGATCGACATATAGGCAGCGGCTCGCCAGTTATAGTGGCGGGGCAGTTAGCCAAGATAGCCGGGCGTATCTCTATGGATATGGCCAGTGTCGATGTGAGCGGACTCATCGATATTAAGATAGGTTCTAAAGTAGAGTTGTGGGGCGCTAATTTAGCGGTAACAGAGGTTGCCGATGCAGCGACTACTATTCCCTACACACTGTTTACAGGTGTCAGTAAAAGAGTGCCAAGAGTTTATAAAAACTAAATTTTGCTAAGAGCAAAAGTATTCTCAGCTATCGCGAAATTTTACAGGCGAAGGGTAATGGAATACGAGACCAAGCGCTGGTAAGCAGTTAGTCCTAGCAATCGGCCTTTAGTATGGTTAAATATAAAAAGTTACGAATAATTAACAGACATCGGGTTAGTTTGAACAGATGATAATTCTTGGAATAGACCCCGGATCACGGATTACCGGTTACGGCGTTATCAATAATGTCGGCAGTAAAAATGAATACATTGCCAGTGGCTGCATTCGGATGAAAGATGGGGATCTGGCTGACAGGCTCAATCAGATCTTTGCCAGTGTTAGTCAAGTCATTGAGATGTATTCACCGCAAGAATTTGCCATAGAGCAAGTGTTTATGGCCAAAAATGCCGATTCTGCGCTTAAGCTGGGGCAGGCCAGAGGCGCTGCTATCGTTGCTGCTACTCAACAGAGCCTGGAAGTTTACGAGTATGCGGCGCGCAAAGTAAAACAGGCCGTGGTCGGTAGCGGTGGCGCAGATAAATCACAAGTGCAGCACATGATCGCCAGGATGTTAAAGTTACCGGGTCTTCCCCAGGAAGACGCCGCCGATGCGTTGGCGATTGCGGTATGCCATGCGCACACTAGGGCGGGGCTGGTTAAGATGGCCGGGGTATCGGGTCGTAGCCAGAGGCGGTGGCGGTAGGCGCTAAGCGACAGTGGTAAGTGGTAAGTCGGAAGTCGGAAGTAGTAAGTTAAAAGACACGAAACACGAAACACAAGCTGGGCATTATTTAGTGTTGTGGGAGTGCGCAGTCTGTGTTGTTGATGCTGACGCCTTTTATTTGTGCGTAAAGTTGCTGATGCAGTTGCAGCTGCAGTTCGTCAAAAGCCCACAAGGTGATGTCGGCCCAGAGAAAGTTGTCGGCCAGTGCCAGTTTGATTTTTACGTTTTGTTCGCTCTTTATTATGTCAGCGATGGAGCAGGCAAATATATTGCGAATACTGGTCTCGGCTGTGTTCGCTCTGGTTAAAGTCAGGGATACATCTTTGGCGTAGATACGAATACGTACGTTAGTCCCCAATGTTTTGTCTATTTTGTTTACCCATAACTGTTGCTGTGCTCCCAGATCTAAAGCGGTCAGGGGGTAGTCTTGATGTTGTGCACAGATACTGCCGTGGACAATGGCGCTCAGTTGGTTTTGTTGTAACCAAGGCTGCATTTTCTGGTTATTCCAGACGGTTTCCACATCCCCTTGTAATACTATTTTTCCCTGATCCAGTAGCAGCATTTCGTCGGCTAAAAATAGTACTTCATCCAAAGAGTGTGTGACATACAAAATCGGCAGCTGCAATTGCTGATTTAACTTAGCCAGGTAAGGTATTAGCTCTAATTTTCGCGGCAAGTCGAGGGAGGATAAAGGCTCGTCCATCAGCAGCAGCTTTGGTTTACGCAACAGTGCTCTGCCGATGGCTACGCGTTGCATCTCACCGCCGGATAGGTCGGTCGGGTAGCGCTTTAACAAGTTTTGCAGCTGTAATAGTTGAATAATATTCTGGTAAAAGTCGCTGCCGGGGTCTTGTTTGGCACTATAGCCGTATTTTAAATTAGCCTCGATGTTTAAGTGCGGGAACAGTCTGGCCTGCTGAAAAACATAACCAATTTCACGGCGGTGCACCGCTAAATTTATCCCCTGCTGGCTGTGGTAAAAACAGCGCCCGGCAATGCTAAAGCTCCCGGAGTCAGGAGTGTCGATCCCCGCCAGCATATTGATCATGCTGGTTTTTCCGGCTCCGGAGCGGCCAAATACGACACAGATGCCAGTGGCTGAAATCTGCGTATCAATCTCTAGCTTGTATTGGGCAAGCTGTTTACTCAGTTTAATTTTCATAGCTATTCGCTGTGCAGGTACCCGTTAGTGTTGGTGCGCAATTCGACGACGCATTTTTTGCTCTAAGCTGTAAGAGCCGATCAGCGCGATCAGGGCAATGCCGATGGCGATCAAACACAGTCTCAGGGCCTGCTGTTCTGCGCCGGGGGTTTGGATGAAACTGTACATAGCCAGTGGAATTGTGCGGGTGAGCTCTGGAATGTTAGAGACAAACGTAATAGTTGCGCCAAACTCTCCCAAGCTGCGGGCGAAGGCTAAAATCACCCCGCTTAAAATACCCGGCACTATCAGAGGTAAAGTGATAGTGAAAAATACTTTAAAGGGGCTGGCACCCAAAGTGCTGGCAGCTTGTTCCAGTTTACTGTCTACCGCTTCAATGCTCAGTTTAATTGCCCGGACCATCAGCGGGAAGGCGACTATAGCGCTGGCCAGTGCCGCGCCCTGCCAGCTGAAACTGATGTCGACGGATAAGTATTCGATCAGCCAGGCGCCTATTATGCCTTGCTGCGAGAAGCCAATTAATAGCAGGTATCCTATGACCACCGGGGGCAGTACTAAAGGTAAATGTACTATGGCATCCAGCAATGGCTTGGCATAAAAATTACCTCTGGCAAGTATCCAGGCGGTGACAATGGCCAGTGGCAAGCTGAAGCTGACTGCGCTAAAGGCCACTTTGAGGCTCAGGGAAATAGCTTGAATTTCGAATTCAGTTAACATTATTTAAAGTGGTAAACCCGTATTGGCGAAAGATAGCAGCGGCAGATGCAGATTTAAGATAGCGATAAAATGCGCTGGCCTGATGGTTTTCAGTCGGTGTTTTAGCGGTCTGTTTATTATGGATTAATGCTATTGGGTAATGAATCTTATGGTGGCTGGCAGCTGGGAAAGTCGCCAATATCTTTACTTTATTGGATGACAGAGCATCAGTTTTGTAGACGATAGCCAAAGGCACTGCTGCGCGCTCGGCAAATGCCAGTGCGGCGCGAGTATTGTTGGCCATCGCCAGTCTGCTCTTGAGCTGATCCCACAAGTTGAGGGTTTTTAGCGCTTGCTTAGCGTAAATTCCCACAGGCACATGCTCAGTATTGCCGGTGGCCAGTCGGCCTTTTTGTAGCTGTTCGATAAGCTCTGAATTGCTGCTCAGGTCGATACTTTGCAGCGGACTATTCAATGGTGCCACTAACACTAATTGATTAGCCAGTAACCCAGATAGGCTGTCTGGGACTGTTTTTTGCTGCTCAACTAAGTATTGCATCCATTGTTGATTGGCACTGATAAAAATGTCTGCGGGGGCGCCCCGGCTAATTTGTCTGGCTAAAGTAGATGATGCAGCGTATACGGTGATGACTTTACTTTTATATTGGCGCTGGTAGCTGGCGGCAATTTTTTCAATAGGCTCAGTCAGGGATGCGGCGGCAAAGACAGTGACAGTTGCGGCTTTGGCATTAGACAAGCTAAGAAGGCCGATGGCCAGCAGTAAGATGATTTTCATTGATTCGCTGTTAGAGTTGTTTTTATTTAAGACAATGACGGTCAGATATTGTAGCAGCAACCACCATAAATTTGTCAATCCAGTTGCTAGCTAACTGTTAAAAGAGGGCATTATTGAACATAGCTGAGAATTTACAATTTAGTGCGAGTGAAAAATATTTGTATAAAAAAACACCAATCCAATCAAGGGGACAGTGTCTGTTTGCAGCATACTAGGCATTATACGGATAAAAGCTGTGGGAATACTGGTCGGTTTCTGGGATAATACGCCGTTGCTTTAATAGCTGTTTAAATCTCTACTGAGCAAACCTGCCTAACGTCCTTCCCGGACCTAACGCGAGAGCGTTGTAGGACGGACGATATCTAATTTTATAATTTACTGTGTAGCCTTAATGATCAGAACTGCAGAATACTTATTCGAGCATGAAGCCTATTGGGCCGAGTGTTTCGGAACCGCCGACTTTTTACCCACCTCGCGCCGTGAAATGGAGCTTCTCGGATGGGATAGCTGTGACGTTATCTTAGTGACCGGGGATGCCTACGTCGATCACCCAAGCTTCGGTATGGCGGTGATGGGGCGCTCGCTTGAAGCGCAGGGCTTTAGAGTGGGGATTATCTCGCAGCCGGACTGGCAAAATACCGCTGATTTTGACATTTTGGGCAAGCCTAATCTGTATTTTGGTATCACTGCTGGCAACATGGATTCGATGATTAATCGCTACACAGCAGATCTAAAAGTACGCCACGATGATGCTTACACCATCGATGGTGCTGAGGGCAAGCGACCGGACAGAGCCGTTATCGTCTACGCACAACGCTGTCGGGAGCTGTATAAAGATGTGCCGGTAGTGATAGGTGGCATTGAGGCCAGTTTAAGACGTATCGCGCAGTATGATTATTGGAGCAATAAAGTCAGGCGTTCAGTGCTGATTGATTCAGGTGCCGACATTTTGCTCTATGGTAACGCTGAGCGTGCCATTATAGATGTGACCCACGCACTGGCCAATGGTGCAAATATCAAAGATCTGACTGACTTGCGCGGTACCGTAGTACTGCGTGATGTGCTGCCAGGGGGCTATATCGAAGTTGACTCCAGCAGAATTGACTGGTCGAGTTCGGTGGAAGAGATACCTAGCCCTTACGACTATATCGAAGACAAAGAGAAGTGTGCCTCTTCCAAGAGCACGGAGCCTGCAGAAGCAGTGGCTGTGCCGATTAGAATTATTCCCGAGCCATTAAAAGGCAAGCAGCGCTTAGATAAAGATACCACCTATATTCGCCTGCCTTCTTATGAAAAAGTATCTAAAGATTCAGCGCTGTATGCACACGCATCCAGAGTGCTGCATTTAGAATCCAACCCGCACAATGCCAAAGTGTTAGTGCAGCGTCACGGCAATCAAGAAATTTGGGCTAACCCGCCACCGATACCTTTGACCACAAAAGAGATGGATGCTGTATTTGGTTTGCCGTATCAGCGTATACCGCATCCCTCATATGGCAACCGGAAAATTCCGGCCTATGACATGATACGTTTTTCGGTCAATATCATGCGCGGTTGTTTTGGTGGTTGTACTTTCTGCTCTATCACTGAGCATGAAGGACGAGTGATTCAAAGCAGATCCAGAGAATCAGTGATTAAAGAGATAGAAGAGATTCGCGATAAAGTACCGGGCTTTACCGGTATGATTTCCGATTTAGGTGGCCCAACGTCTAATATGTTCCACCTCAACTGTGTCAGCGATGAAATACAATCTTCCTGTCGCAAGCTCTCTTGTGTGTATCCGGTTATTTGTCACAATCTAAAAACTGATCACAGTGAAACTACCCAGCTGTATCGCGAAGCTCGTAAGATCCCAGGGGTGCACAAGATTGCTATCGCCTCGGGGTTGCGCTACGACCTGGCAGTTGAAGACCCGGAATACGTTAAAGAGTTAGTGACTCATCATGTCGGCGGCTATTTAAAAATAGCCCCGGAGCACAGTGAAGAAAAAACCTTAAACAAAATGATGAAACCGGGCATGGGCACTTACGATAAGTTTAAGCGCATGTTTGATAAGTACTCGAAAGAGGCGGGTAAAAAGCAGTATTTGATCCCCTATTTCATCGCGGCGCACCCAGGTTGTGAAGACGATGATATGTTGAGTCTGTCGCTGTGGCTGAAAAAGAACAAGTTCAGAGTTGATCAAGTGCAAACTTTCTATCCATCACCTATGTCGCTTGCCACTGCTATGTATCACTCGGGACGTAATCCACTGAAAAAAGTGACTTACAAGAGTGAGAAATTGTACGTCCCACGTGAGCTCGAAGAGCGGCGTACGCAAAAGGCACTGTTGCGTTATCACGATGAAGAAAACTGGGACCGGCTGCGCGGAGTATTAACCGATATGGGTCGTGATGATCTTATAGGCACTGCTGATTGGCAGTTAGTGCCCGCTGCAGAGAAGAAAAAAGGTTTCCGCTATGTGCAGAAGTCTAAGTTGACTGGCGGTGTAAACGCCAAGCAGGCGACGGCTAAAAACGCTGCAGACACAGCCAAGGCAGAGAAAAGTGCTGCACCTAAAGTTAGAAACTCTGGCGGTAAGGTTATCGCGCGTGCATCTGCCAATGCGCGTAAAAAGAGCAGCGCCAAGAAAAGTACCCGCAAGAAGTCGATTAAACGCAGTTAAGCAGCTGCCCCTAAATCGGCGCAATATAGCTTAAAGCTATTGTCTGAGCTAATGCAGCTTAAAAAAGCCCGCGATAGAAATATCGCGGGCTTTTTTTATGTATTGTTATCGCGTAAATCTTTTAAATATAATGCAATTCGTCCTATTGCCTCGGTCAATTGCTGCTCTGATGGCAAGATAACAATGCGAAAGTGCTGGCTGTCCTCCAAGTTAAAACCGCTTCCCTGGACTATTAATACGTGGTGTTTCACCAGCAGGTCCAAGGCAAATTTTTCGTCATTTTTAATTGGGTAGATTTGCGGGTCAAGTTTTGGGAATAAATACAGAGCGCCTTTAGGTTTAAAACAACTGACGCCAGGTATATCCGTTAACAGCTTGTGCGCAGTCTCCAATTGTTGATAGAGCCTGCCGCCGGGGACAATATACTCATTGATGCTCTGGTAGCCACCGAGGGCTGTTTGAATCGCATGCTGGGAGGGCACGTTTGCACACAAGCGCATATTCGAAAGCATATCCAGGCCTTCGATGTAATCTCTGGCCAGCTCTTTAGGGCCACTAATTACCATCCAGCCGCTTCTGAATCCCGCTACCCGATATGCTTTGGAGAGTCCGTTAAAGCTCAGGCAGAGAACATCTTCACACAGTGAAGCCAGTGGGGTATGTACAGCGCCGCGATAGAGAATTTTTTCATAAATTTCATCGGCGAATAAGCACAGTTTGAACTCGCGGGCCAGGGCTATGATCTCGAGCAGCACAGAGTCAGGGTAGAGTGCTCCGGTCGGGTTGTTAGGGTTGATTACCACTATGCCCTTAGTGCGATCAGTGATCGATTTACGCATATGGTCAATGTTGGGTAGCCAGTCATTATCTTCATCACATTGATAATGTACCGGGCTGCCGCCTGCTAAGCTTACAGCCGCAGACCAGAGAGGGTAATCAGGTGCCGGTATCAACATTTCGTCGCAGTCATTTAACAGTCCCTGCATCGACATGACGATAAGTTCAGAAACGCCATTGCCAATGTAGATATCTTCAGCAGTGACGTTGGTTACTCCTTGTCTTTGGCTTTCCTGCATTATTGCTTTACGGGCTGAAAACAAGCCTTTGGCGTCACAATAGCCCTGCGCGGAAGGTAAGTTATGGATCACGTCCTGGATAATCTCTTCAGGTGCATCAAAACCAAAAGGGGCGGGGTTGCCAATGTTGAGTTTTATGATCTTGGCCCCTTGCTCTTCGAGGCGTTTTGCCTCTTGCAAAACGGGGCCGCGGATGTCGTAACAAACATTGTTGAGCTTTTGTGATTTCTTAATAAAGGGCATTTCCGGGTCCGCGACTAGTAGATGATTAAAGTGCACAGCAAAATTGAGGTGATTGCTGTTGTTGTATGGTTGGGCATAATACTTTCTTGTATCCCGAAGTAAAGAAGTAAAAACTTTTGTATAATGAAATCAAACAGAAAATAATCCTGTTTTCGTAAATTGGACGATATAATTTATTGTGTCTTGGGTCGTTTTATAGCTGCGCTTTAGGCGCAAGGGGGCGCTCAAAGGTTTTAGTTTGTTTTGAAAAACACAAAAAAAACAGTGATTGGCTGTGATTCTGAAAATACAGCTAAATAAATTAGTGTCTGAAAAGTGATTTCAGGTAAGAAAAAGCTTTAGGTTGTCGAATTAATTGCTATATTTGTGCGCCATTATCAGTGTGCAATAGAGGTTGTAATGAAAAGCTATCAATGGATTTATGAGCATGTAGTAGATCGAGTCGGGCTGGGCGAGTTGCAGTCAAGGTTTGATTTGGTGCGTACAGAGCAAGAAATCGTTGAGCTCAGTGATGCTTTTCTATTGTCTAATTTGTCGCGTAGAGTGTTCAGAGCGGGAATAAAGCATTCTGTGGTAGACGCAAAATGGCCGGAGTTCGAAAAGGCATTTTTTGGCTTTGATCCACATAAAGTCGCGCTGATGAGCGATGAGCAATTAGAAAACTTGATGCAAAACGACAAGATCATCCGGCATTGGGGCAAAATAAAATCTACACGTCTGAATGCCTATATGGTGACAGAATACATAGAAAAACAAGGTAGCTTTGCCAACTTTGTGGCCCAGTGGCCCTGTGATGATATTGTCGGCCTGTGGGCAGAGTTAAAGAAGCAAGGGTCGCATTTAGGCGGTAATTCAGGCGGCTATTTTTTACGGCTAATAGGTAAAGATACTTTTATATTGACCGATGATGTCGTTGCTGCGCTCAAGGCGCAGGGTATCGTAGATAAAAAGCCGACCTCGAAGCGAGATTTAGCGGCGACGCAGCAGGCCTTTAATCAGTGGCATGAAGAATCTGGACTGCCCTATAGTCACATCAGCAGGTTACTGGCGTTTACCGTTGGTTGGTAATTGTAGAGCGGCTTGTTTGGGTTTTAGCTTTATCTGGGGTATGTTGATGAATACCCCAAATGCACTTTTTTTGACTAATTAGTTATCGGTAACAGATGGCTTAATACGGCTGAGGAAAGTGCAAAGTGAGTCGGCAATTTTGCGGATAGGTTTTTTGCCGGGCATTTCATACCAGAGTTCACCGCTGTCGTTGTCAACGCACAACATGCCTTCGTCGGGAAAGGTGAGGGCTACAAAAAATGATAGTGGCTGTTTTAGCTTTCGTTTGGCGAGGGCGTGGCCGAGTAGATTACTGCGTAAACGCTCCATGTCATCCTGGTTCCACACTTGTAATAATTCTAATTCACCTTCATCGCTGGTGGCTGGCAAATGACTGGACCAGTACCTCGAATAAAAGGTCACTATGTCAGGGTGGACCTCTTCGTCGAGAGCGTCTGCTAAGCGGCTGAACATATCCTGGTGTTGTTGTTTCGCCGGCTGCCACTGGCATGCATCACCGTCTTTCAGCTGATCGCTATCGACATAGCAGAGGGATGGCCACTGGCTGTCATATTCAATGCTCATAGACTGCGGGCAATGTTGCTGCTGATGTTGGCTCCAGCGATCAATGAACTGATCTAATACTTGATCCAGATTCCTGGAAGTGTTGCTGCTATTGTCCGGAGTTGTCATATGCTTTGGCCGCTACTGTCTATAGATAAGGAAAGATAGGTAGAGGATAGCGAGTTGGAAGTAATATGCAAAGGGAAATGCAAGTTGTGATGTTTAGAATGCCTATCTAACTATAGGATTAGTTGGGGGGGGTGAAAACATGAATGGTTTTGCAGATTTTAACGAAGAAATAGCCGAGTTGGCTGCAGATTGAACAAAATATGAATTAAATTGAGAAAACTTTGATAATGGTTTGACTTCGTACAGAAAGTAATTAGAATTCGCACCTCGGTTTGAGGCAAAACTATTTTGTTACAAATTGAAGATGTTTT
>MABF01000232.1 GCA_002163025.1 'Osedax' symbiont bacterium Rs2_46_30_T18 | reverse complement strand
CGGTCAGTACGCGATGAACCACAGATCTGTTCGCAATGGCACCCCACTGTCTGCGGGCACACCCAATATAGCAACACAAATGCGTCAGCTGCATTATGAGCCTATGTTGTTTGGCTATACCGATACCAGTCTTGACCCCAGGGCCTTACATGCAAATGATCCCGCGATAAGAACTTACGAGCAAGTACTGCCAGGTTTTGTCGAGAAGCTGGAAATGCGTTTGGAGGAAAGCTATCCCTGGCGTAGCTATCTGGCCAGAAAGGGCTATCCCGCACGGGATTATTCGACTTTCTACCACCCTGAAAGCCTTGACAGATCCAGCCCTAGAATCGACGACCCTGCTTTTTATAAGGCTGAAGATAGCGACAGTGCATTTCTTACCCAGCAAACCTTAAATGAACTCAGTGTTCGCCAGCATCAAAACTGGTTTGCCCATGTCACTTATATCCGACCACACCCGCCACTGGTCGCACCGGCGCCCTACAACAGTATGTATCGCGACACTGACCTACCGCCCCCTAACCGGCAGGAACACAAATCTAATGAAGCAGAAAGCCATCCCTTTTTACGCACCCATCTAGAAATTATTGAAGGCAGAGCGGTTGTTGATGGACCTTTTGCTCAGTGTGACAAGGACGACTTAAAGACCGTAAAAGCATTGCGCTCAGTGTATTTGGGCCTGGTCAGTGAAGTTGATCAGCAGGTGGGGCGTTTAATTGATTTGTTAAAGACCACTGGCCAATACGATTCCACCTTGATTGTGCTCACTGCTGATCACGGCGAGATGTTGGGTGATCACCATATGTGGGGGAAACAGACCATCTATGACCCGGCTGTACATGTGCCGCTAATCATTCGCGATCCCAGGCAAAAACAAGTACACGGCAGTGCAGTCACAGCTTTCACAGAATCTGTGGATATAATGCCAACTATCTTAGAGTGGGTCGATAGCAGCCAAGCTATACCGAGCTCTGTCGATGGACATTCGCTGACGGCTTTTTTACAGGGGAAAACGCCTCAGAACTGGCGCGAACATATTTTTTATGAACTGGATTTTTCCGAACCTGACACTGCGACGCTATGGCAGCAACAACTTGGTTTGTCACTACAGCAGGCGAATGTCGCAGTGTTGCGTGACAGACAATACAAGCTGGTGCACTTTAACGGTAACTTGCCAGCTTTGCTCTTCGATATTCAGGCTGATCCCACTGAAATGTATAATTTGGCAGCTGACCCTAGATATCAAACAGTACTGTTACAAATGAGCCAAAAAATGCTCAATCATCGCATGAGCAATGCCAATAGCAGCTTGTCAGAGATGCGCGTGACTGCATCCGGTACTGTTAATTATACAAATGGCTAGTTACTAACAGTAGCGTTCGCAATGCCCCTCAAAGCTTGTGGGCTGTTAGTCAGAAGATACAGCTGGCAAACGCCAGCTGCGGTGAACAGGTTTAAGCCTCCTTTAATCTTCCTCTCAAGCCTCCATTAAATCGCGCCAGCGGTGACAGGCGACATCATGCCCCTCTTCGGTCTCCAGCTTTGGCTCTTGGGTTCGACAAATATCGACGGCAAAGCGGCAGCGGGTTTGGAACTTACAACCCGGTGGCGGATTAGTCGGTGAAGGTATTTCCCCCTCCAATTTTTCAGCTTTACCATAATCATCCGGATCCAGCGAGGGGATCGCTGATAGTAATGCTTTAGTGTAGGGATGGCGCGGGGCAGCAAACAACTGCCTGGTCGGCGCCGTTTCAACCAGCCTGCCTAAATACATCACCGCAACATAATCACAAACATGCGCCACTACACTCAAATCGTGGGAGATAAACAAAAAAGCCAGCCCCATCTCCTTTTGAATGTCTTTCAACAAATTTAATACATCTGCCTGAATTGACACATCCAGCGCCGCGACACTTTCGTCTGCAACGACGAACTTAGGATTGGAGACCAGTGCTCTGGCGATCGAAATGCGCTGTCGCTGGCCACCGGAGAAGGCGTGTGGAAAACGTCGTAGATGTTCCAAATTAAGCCGACATTTTGCAGCAATTTCTCGCACTCTCTGATCTGTCTCCTCGCGGCTTTTAGTAATGCCCATGACCTCTAAAGGTTCAGCGATAATATCCCGCACTGTCATTCTCGGACTCAGTGCGGCATAAGGATCCTGAAATATTAACTGCGCACGACGTCGATACTCTTGTAAGTCCTGTTTTTCGATATCGGTCAGGTCAAAATTAACTTCACCGTCGTTGTAAGTGACTTCGCCTCTAGTGATGGGCGCCGCTTTTAACAGCGCCCTGCCCAAAGTGGTTTTCCCAGAGCCACTCTCTCCCACCAAACCAAAGAAACTACCGGGGGCAATATTAATATTTACCCCTTCGACTGCCCTGACAACTGGAGGGGGGCCAAACAATTTAGTGCTGCGAAGAGGATAGTGCACGCTTAAATCTTTGGTGGCTATCAATGGAGTTTTTATTCTGTCATTCATGATACTGCCACCTTTTTATCCAGTACATTGCTCGCTTCTATTAAATGGCAAGCGACGGTGTGGCCGCTGGCTACCGAACTGAAATCAGGCACCATAGAGCGGCACTGGGCCCCTAACTCTACTGGACAGCGGGTGTGAAACACACAGCCCGGAGGCCTCTCCAGCGGTGAGGGAATATCCCCTGCCACTGCTACAAGGGGTGCATCCAGGTCATCTAGTTTTGGTAATGCCGCTATCAACCCCTGGGTATAAGGGTGACTTGGATTGCGAATCACATCCCTCACTGCCCCCTGCTCAATCAACTTACCCAAATACATCACTGCAACTTTATCGGCAGTTTGGGCGATAACCCCTAAATCGTGAGTAATGAAAATGATGCCCATACCAAATTCTTTCACCAGATCTTTCATCAGTTCAATCACTTGCAACTGGATGGTGACATCCAGGGCGGTGGTCGGTTCATCGGCAATCAATAATTTAGGTTTAGTGGAGAGCGCCATGGCGATCATAGCCCGCTGACGCATGCCACCTGAGAGCTCAAACGCATATTGTTTAAAGCGTTTATCGGCATCTGAGATTCCGACTCTGTCGAGCATTTCAATGGAATATTTTTTCGCTTTGGCTACTGAGTAGTCAGTGTGAATCAGCAATTGCTCGACCATCTGATCACCGATAGTAATAGCCGGGGCGAAGCTGGCCATAGGCTCCTGGAAGATCATTGAGATAGCACCGCCGCGCGCTACCAACATATCCTTAGAGCTTTTCAGCTGCATGATGTCAACTGACCTGTTTTCAAGGTGCAGGTTGATCTTAGTCTCTGGCGAGTAGATCGCATTGCCGGGGTTGAGCTTCATTAATGATTTAGCAGTCACTGATTTTCCCGAACCACTCTCACCTACAAGACCTAACACTTCTCCTGGGGCCACTGAAAAAGATACGTTGTCAACGGCGGTAATACGCCCCTCATCGGTATCAAACTGTAGAGTCAGGTTTTCGACTTCTAGTAGATTCTTGTTTTTATTCATTTTTTAGTGTCCCCATAAGGGTCGGCAGCATCGCGCAGACCATCGCCAACAAATACAAAGGCTAACACCAGGGCCATGAAGAATAGCACTGGTATGAAATACCACTGATAATTGAGAAGTACATCGGCACTGGTAACATTTTGCAGCATAACTCCCAGGGAGTTCACTGGGTCCTTCAAACCAAGGCCAATAAAGCTTAAAGCCGTTTCTGAGAGCACCATGTAGGGGAATGAAATAACTAAATCAACGATAATGTAACTGGTAAAACTGGGCAGTAAGTGGCGGCGAATAATGTGCCCAGGCCTGGCGCCGCACAACTGCGCCGCTAATACATACTCTTGATTGCGTTCTGTTAATAAATGCGTGCGAACCCGTCTGGCTAAGGTTGGCCAGCCTATAAGACCCAGTATTATTGAGATAAAAAAGAACCTCTCCTCGGAGCTCCAAGTATCGGGAATGAACGCAGCCAGAGCCATAAACAGCGGAATAGCCGGTACCGTTCGGATCGCATCGGTAATCATCTGCAGTATGGAATCAATCCAACCGCCGTAAAAACCTGAGACTCCGCCGATAAACAGGGCCAGGAAAAAGGCAATAAAGACACCAATAGTGCCCACCGCCAGCGATGTATTGATGGCATGTAAGGTTCGGCTAAAGATGTCTTTGCCACTAGAGTCAGTACCAAAAATGTGCACTTTCCCTTCACTGGCACCAAACAAATGTCGCTCAAAAGTAAAGCCTGGAATGACAAAGTCTAACGCCTTGCCCGGTAAATTCACCTCAAAGCGCAACACTGTATACTCCCAACCTTTAGGCAGAAAAGTAATATAGCGGCGCTTATCTTTATTGATCGTTGTTACCCAACGAAAGTTAGTTGCCAGTGAGCGACTGCGCTCCTGGGTGTAGAGGAAGGGAATTGCCGAGCAGCCGTTTTCATCACAAAATGAACCGAACTGTGGCGCACCGTTCATATACTCTTTATCACGCCCGGCTATATTGGGATCATAGGGTGAAATGAAAGGAGAAAAAATACCCGCCAAAATCAGCGTAATCAGTACATAGGCACCAAACATCGCCGAGCGGTTTTTCTTAAATCGAGTCCAAATCAACTGTCCCTGAGAGGCGGTAAAATAATCTTCTTTGGTTTTTGCATCCAGATCTGCAGCAATGGGCTGAGATCCGACGTCTACGCTGTCAATAGCCATATTCTCTACCCTAAAATGCTACGTCTGACTCTTGGATCGGTCAGCGCTAAAATGATGTCGGTGATGAAATTGAGCGCAACAATACTGGCGGTCAACAAAAATATAATTGCTCCGGCCAGTTGCTGGTCGTTAGATCTGGCCAATGCATCAATCAGCAGTGCCCCGGCATCTGTCAAGGTTAAAATCAAAGCAACAATCGGCAATTCATTAAAAATTCGATTTAAGTCAAAACCCAGAGAATTGATGATTGGCCCCAATGCATGTCGTGCAGGGTAGCGCCATAATAGCTGCCTGCCTCTCACACCCCTTGCCTCAGCGGCGGTCACATAAAGTTTTCCTACTTCATCAGACATCAGCGCACGCACAGTTTGCAAGGCAAATGCGGTTGCAGACCAGCCGAGGATAAAGACAGGTAACCAGGCCCTTGATAAGAAATCAGCCACCCTTTCAGTACTCCAGGGGGCATCTCTGAATTCAGCACTAAATAAGCCGGTCAGTGAATCACCGAACATTATGGTTGAAAATAACATGATGATCAGCGCCAACAGGAAGTTAGGCATGGCAAGCCCTAAATAACTGGTGAAGCGGATGCCGTTGTTTAACGCTTTGCTTTTAGAAACCACCGACAATATGCCGGCTGGTACAGCAATTAAATATGCGAGTAACAGTGAAGCCAGACAAATACCTAAGGATATATAAAATTTCTCGCCGAGCAGGTCGGCAATGTTTAATCTCAAAATACAGCTGTTGCCGAAGTCCCCGACAAAGGCATTGCCAATCCAGGCAACCCAGCGGGTCAGATAAGGTTGATCCAAGCCCAGACGGATTCGTTCCGCCTCAATATCGGCAACGGAAATTCCGCTACCTTGAGTATTTTTAAACGCCAAATAGCGTTCTGCACAGTCACCTGGCACAAGCTCCATTAACGAGAAAACAATAAATGAGACCAATATCAAAGTGAACATGGCCAGAAACGCGCGGGTAAATGTGAAGCGTGCAAATTGCAGCATAGGCCTTAGTAGCCTCCACCTAATTATTTCTCACACAACTGTGCTGTGAAATCTGAGAAATGTTGGGTTAGTAAGCAAGGCTGCTAATGCAGCCCTGCTTGAGGGCAATGCTGCAGGTATTTAACAATACCCGCAGTTGCTAACTTTATTAATTTTTATACCTTACTCTTCCAGGAACCACTGAGTGGCCCGGTATGGGTAAGTTCTATAATACTCATAGGAGTGAGTTTTGAAGTCTGTGAAGTTCTTCAATGCATTGCGGTGGTAAATAGGAGCCGGCGCTTGAACTACGCCGATAAACAACAAGTTCTCTACCATGTTTTGCACCAGTTTAGAGCCTAATGCATCAGATGCTGCAGTACCTGCGGACTCAGACTGGAATGCGTTCACATCACTGATCAACTCTTTGACATAGGCTGGTGGTTCAACACCACTGCTGCCATTTGAGTCAACCCACTCTGCCCACAACATGCCGACACGACCACCAAAGTAGTTCTCAAAAGGTGGCACCCACAACTCATTGTTACCTAGCACTATCGCAATAGGCTGGCTCTTACGCCAAACCACTACATCCAACTGGTTAGACGACTGCGCCGAGCGATACTCATCCGGGGTCACTTCTTTGACGGTGGTTTTAACGCCCACACTAGACCAATGTTGAGCCACTAGCTCGACCATTTGTCCTGCTACACCTTGAGTTGAATACTGGATATTAAGCACTAACTTTTCACCGTTAGGTAATTCACGGTACTTATCACCGTCAATATCTTTCATACCTATTTGATCTAACAGCGCATTGGCAGCTTTTACATCGTATTCAGTCTTGTACTTAGACCACTTGGCATCGACAAAACTGGGTGCCGGAGAAAAACCTATGTACTGAGCGGGATTACCCATACCAAAAAATGCAACTTCGTTGACTTCATCGCGGTTAATTGCCACTGACATCGCCTGGCGGAATCGTAAATCCCCAAAGACTTTACGTTTCTCCGGGTTCTCTGAAGTCACGTTGAAACCAAAGGACGACAAAGTAATTTCCGGGCGAAGATCAATACTGTAGTCCCCTTTCTCCCGGCCATCGAGCAACTGTGGCACTGAAGGTAATTGTAGAGACTGAGACTTGTAGTCAACTTCTGAGTTGACTAACTTTAATAGCCGAACTTCGTTCTCGTTGATGTAGATTTCATCTTGCTCGCTGATGTACGGAAGCTGCTTACCTGCAGTATCAACCATGTGGAAATATGGGTTGGCAACCAGGTGGCGACCTTCAGTAGAATCCGCAACAGTAATATGTGACTCCAGTGTAGGAACCACATCAGCAGGCAACTTTGCCACTTTTTGCGGGCTGTTTAGCAAAGGTGAAGGGGTATCTGTCCAATCGGAGTTGCCAAAATAGGCAGAGAGGACTGCCAGGCCATTTTCAAAGCCAGCCGCTTGTGCCATTTTGTCTGCATCTGCGTTTAGCTCTGGATCCCATTTACCCAGGAAGTGCTTAGGCTGAAATCCCTGCGCAAAACTGGTAGCAAAGTGCGCCAGTAGTCCAGGCTTTGGCGATGGCAAATTGAAAATAACTGTTTGCGCATCAGGTGTGTCTACTGTCATCGGCTTGCCAGCAACCAACACATAATCTTTTGGCTTGGCAATTACATTGCTGTTTAATGCCAGATTGTCATACCAATACTTTACATCGGCGGATGAGAAAGGCGCACCGTCTGACCACTTATGGCCTTTACGTAGTTTGAAGGTCAACTGGGTGAAGTCATCATTCCAGCTCCAACTCTTAGCGATGTTTGGCACTATTGTCTGCAAATCATCTGAATAACGCACTAAGTTTACATGACGCACTGACAAGAAATCTGAGGTGCCCGCTTCTGTGGCATTGGACAATACATCCAAGGTGCCGCCGTACTTACCGATGGCACTGTAGGGAGCGACTACCAGAGGCTCTTGAGGGATACGCTGTGCCAGAGAAGGCAGCGCCGGGTTGCCGCGAATACGGCCGTTTAAAGCTTCGGCCGCTGGGTTACCTGAGAATGTCAAAGTACAGTTTGCAGCACTTTGAAATTCAGCTAATTCATATTGTTGTGGATAAGCACCTGCGGGTACGCCCATTGCATTGTCTACAGTCACCTGTGGACATGCAGCAAACACTGAAGTGCTTAACGCCGCTAAAGCAATACTGGGAATAATTATTCTTTTCATTGTTTTTCCTCTCGGTTACCTTTTCATTAAAATCTCAAACACATCTTTATTGAGTATCGCTACTGAATAAAAACTGGCTTGTTCTTTTTACCTATCATCTACCCAGAGCGTGGTTGTTAGGCCCACGCGCTCTGTAAAACTCTAGCTAAAACCTTTAATTTCTGGTGGCATTAACCTTAAAAACCTTAATCTAGCTATCTATCTGGCCCAGTTTTACTGGACGTTATTATCTTTTTCCAGATACGATTCGTAGATATTGGCCACTAAAATAAACCCCGTCATTCCGATTTACTCCGGGTGTCTCCACAGTAAAAGCGGGTTAGCTTTTCCTGTACAGTTGACCGGAACAGCCGCTGGCAAATGTCTTACTGCGCAGCTGTTGTTTAACTTCTAATCTATAGTTAAGTTCCCCTTTGATCAATACCTTGATTGATACTATCTGGTTACACTTGCGTTTGTCCTTTTATAAAATCTTTCACTTGTCACCCAAGGCCGTCACTTTGCCATATGCAACACTCCAACCAGATGGACAATTCCTATTGGTCCAGTAGACTTTGTTCGATGTTCACCTATAAAAAAATAGACATTATTACTTCTGAAACCTCTGGGTGGCATTTAAAATATCTTCCAACTCAGTCATTCTCTGGCTGGTTTCGTCCCACAATTCGTTCTCAACCGCGGCAATGAGCGCTTCGACAAAAAACAGCGTTACAACTGCTGAGTCCCAACCGGAAGGCACTTCTATCCTGACATTGATTGAATAGTTGGCCAGTGATGAAATAGGAGACATCCACTGATCGGTTAACAATACAATCTGCACACCGCGGCTGGCGGCCAATTCGGCAAATTTATACAAATCGGTCTCATAGCGGCGCACATCAAAAATAACTAAAAGGTCGCCACTTTTCATATTCAACAACTGATGTGGCCACAAACTGCTAGATGATGGCAACATATGTACGTCAGTACGCACAACTTGCAAGTGAGTAAATAAGTAGTCGGCAATACTGTGGGTAATACGCCCGCCGGCGATAAACAAACTATTATCTTTAGCGGCAATCAAATGCGCTATTTCATCAAATACCTTAGGGTCAATCTGGCTCAGAGATTGGCTCAAATTATTCATTGTGGCGGTGGCGAAACGGTTGATTACATGCTCTTCAGGTGCTTCTGAGCTCCAGCGTTCATGTTTGACGATAGGATTAGATAAAGTTGCCTGCAACTCTTCGCGCAGTACATTCTGAAACTTTGGGAAACCACTGTGGCCAATTTTTTTAATCATCCGTAAAACTGTCGGTGTTGAAACATCACCATTTTTTGCAAACTCAGTAATACTGACTAAACCGGCAACAGGGTAATTAGCGATTAAAGCATCGGCAAGCTTGCGTTCGGAACGGGTAAAATCGGTATAGTTTGACCTAATTAATTCAACTATGGTGCCACGGGAATCTGCTGTCATTGATTACTTCCGATAGATTATAAATTATTATTTTATCTTCCAATCAATCTAGTTAACAGTGTATCCGTCAATAATGACAGACCATCTGTAGTCACCAATTTAACTGCTGGTTATTTTTTACTCTAAATTACTACAAACAGCATTACTTTGTAAAGATATTGACCTATTAAATACTTTGTGTAAATATTCCGACAGTTTTCATAAATACAATAACAATACACAACGTCTTTTTGAGCTGGCTTTTGCGCAATTCTCACATCTACAGTTAAGCCTGTTTCTCACTACCTGCAGGATTTTTCTGCTGTACATGCAGGTGAAATGTTGGACTTAGTTATTGTCTGCTGTAGGCGGCTCGAATAGGCAATCTTCAGTGACGGGGCTGCATTTAGACCCCTAATATTATTCGCATATCTGAATTTAAAGGAGCTTCAGTGCCAGATATAAATAATAGCAAGGTTGCTAAAGTAATTAATGAACATGGTGATTCCAATTTTTTTATTATCTGTGAACACGCCAGTAAACACATCCCCGATGGCTATAAAAACCTGGGATTAACTAGCGAGCAGATTGAGCAACACATAGGTTGGGATATAGGTGCTGAGCAACTGGCCAGGTATTTAGCTGAAATATTAAACGCACCGCTAGTGCTGCAAACACAGTCCAGGCTACTTTACGATTGTAATAGGCCGCCAAGCGCCGAGAGCTCTATAGTGCAAGTGAGTGACAATACTGAAATTCCTGGCAACTTAAACCTCAGTGACGCTGAAAAAAAGGCCCGAGCCGATGAAATTTATTACCCTTTTCATCGCAGGGTGTCGCAGTTATTGGATAAACGCGCAGAAAAGATCCGTAACATTATTGTCACTATTCACAGCTTTAATCCTATTTTAAAAGGAGTGCGGCGACAATTAGATATCGGGTTTATCAACGCCGAAGACCCCAGTTGGGCCGAGAAGTTAGTCGCCTCAGGGCAGCAATATACAGAGTTAAGTATTAAACAAAATCAGCCTTATAGCGCAGCTGATGGTGTCACTCACACTTTAGAACTACATGGCAGCGCCCGACATTTAGAAAATGTCATGATAGAGGTAAACAACAGCTTGATCAGCGATGCTGCCGGTCAACGTAAATTTGCAAATATCCTAGCTGGTTTATTACGGGAGAACCTTTGATAGTAACTTAGTATTTGTAGCAAGAGAGCTACATATTAGAAAAGTTATCGAGTACTTATATTATGGTTCAATGAGTGGTTTAAAAACTCAAACCTTGATATATCAATGTCGAATGCTGACATACAGATTAATACCGGCTTGCGAAAAACAGGTCAGCTTGCATGACAACTGACAGTGCATTACCATACGGAAGATCGAATGCCCGTTTGGGCGCTTATTTTCAATCTAAAAGTGTAGATTAATGACCAAACATTAATAAGTAAGTGCAATAAACTTATTCTATTAGACCTTCCCGGATGGGAAAGCAGTACAGTGCCAATGTTCAATAAGAAAACAATTACAATAAATGATAAGGGACAGTTTTAATGCATAAATACCTCAACAGCTATGTGCGAGTAGTAGATCGGGTTTCGGACTATGTCGGCATAGTCGCGATGTATCTCATCTTCCTCATGGTGGGGATTTTACTGGTGGATGCCGTTACCCGTAACGTGCTGGAAATCCCCCTACACTGGGGAATTGAAGCCGCTCAATTTACCTTAGCAGCCTATTATTTTATGGGCGGAGCTATGACCATCAAGAATGACGACCATGTGCGAATGGACTTGTTTTATGGCGAGTTTACTCCACGAAAGAAAGATTGGATGGACCTGGCCACAATTGGATGTCTGCTGTTTTATTTGGTGGTGATGTTAATTGGATCTATTTCCAGTTTGCAATACGCCATTGAAACCAATGAAACCCGTTTCTCTATGTGGAACCCCTCGATGATACCCATCAAAATCTTAATGGTTTGCTGCTGTGTATTAATGATTTTACAAACGATATCTATGATTATTAAACACATCACAGGTCTGCGTGGAAAGGAAAAAGTAGTATGAGTTATGAAATGATCGCGATCCTGATGTTCTCATCAATGATGGTATTACTAATCTCAGGGCAACGGGTTTTTGCCGCTATTGGTTTTGTCGCAGCGGGCTCAGCTTTACTGCTCTATGGTCAAGGCGGAATTGAGATGCCGTTTAGCCAAACCTTTAAATTGTTTAACTGGTTTCCGATGCTGACCTTGCCACTGTTTATTTACATGGGCTATGTGTTGTCTGAATCGGGAATCGCCGAAGATTTATACCGAATGTTACATGTCTGGTTTGGCAGAAGGCGCGGTGGTTTAGCCATTGGCACTATCGCAATGATGGTAATAATTTCGGCGATGAACGGCCTATCAGTGGCGGGAATGGCCATTGGCGCGACTATCGCTCTGCCTGAAATGTTGCGCAGGGGCTATGACAAAGTATTGATCACCGGGGTAGTACAAGGAGGATCATCCCTTGGAATTCTGGTGCCACCGAGTGTGGTAATGGTGCTTTATGGCATGATCGCCAGACAGCCGGTAAGTCAACTCTGGTTAGCGGGAGTAGTACCTGCGTTGCTGATGGCTACAATGTTTGTCATCTACATTGTCGTTCGCTGCCGTTTAAACCCCGAATTAGCACCCACTGTTTCAGATGAAGAGCTGAATATGCCAATGTCTGAAAAATTGGCGTTATTGCGTGCAGGTATTATTCCGTTTTTCATTTTCTTTACCATGACCGGATTGTTTGTCATGGGCTACACCAGCTTAGTGGAAAGTGCTGCAGTCGGGGCGACATCAGCTACTTTGGCCGCGGCCTTTAAACGCCGAATAAATCTTAAAATGCTACACGAAACGGCTCGAAAGACACTGGCTATCTCCTGCATGTTCCTGTGGTTAATTCTGGCAGCTCTGGCCTTTGGGGCGGTGTTTGACGGATTGGGAGCCGTGCGTGCCATAGAGTCGCTGTTTATTACCAACTGGGATCTAAGCCCATGGGAAGTCATTATCATGATGCAGATCAGCTTCATCATCATGGGTATGTTTCTCGATGATACGGCTATGTTGGTGATTGTTGCGCCGCTCTATATCCCACTGGTAAAAATACTGGGCTTCGATTTGGTATGGTTTGGTGTGCTTTACACTATGACCTGTCAGATCGCTTATATTACTCCACCTTTTGGCTACAACCTATTTTTGATGAGGGCTCTGGCCCCCAAAGAGATTGGGCTGGCCGATATATATAGATCGATCTGGCCTTTTGTCGCAATGATTGCGCTGACAATTGCGTTGGTAATGATCTTCCCGCAGCTAGCACTTTGGCTGCCGCAAACGTTTCGTGGCTATTGATTGAACACGAATTGAAACTGGTCAAAATGACCACTCACATTTCCAACAATAATAGAGAGTACATACTATGACTGACGATACAAAGCCAAAAAGTCCATCAGAGAAAATACTTGCTGATCGACGTAAATTTATGCAGCGTGGTGCTATCGGCGCAGCCGCGGCAGCTGGGTCGATTATTGCGGCACCTGCCATTGCCAAAACCCCCAAAATAAAGTGGCGAATGCAAACTTATTCCGGGGCGCCTCTGGGTGCGCATGTTATTAAACCGCAAATAGAAGCGTTTAACAGAGCAGCCCATGGCGAAATGGAAATTGAATTGTATTACGCCGATCAGTTAGTTCCAACGTCTGAACTGTTCCGCTCAATGCAAAACGGCACTATCGATGCTGTTCAATCAGATGATGCGACTATGGCATCGCCAGTTGATATCTCAGTGTTTGGCGGTTACTTCCCGTTTAGCTCTCGCTACTCTCTGGATATCCCTGCACTTTTCTCTTACTACGGACTCAATGAAATTTGGGACGAGGCCTATAGTGAAGTCAGAAATGTTAAATGGTTATCAGCAGGTGCCTGGGATCCATTGCACATATTCACTAAAGAACCGATTCGCTCACTGGCAGACTTGAAAGGAAAGCGCGTATTTGGTGTGCCTACTGCTGGTAAATTCTTATCTCAGTACGGGCTTATTCCCGTGACTGTACCTTGGGATGATGTAGAAGTTGCCCTGCAAACCGGCGAGTTAGATGGCGTTGCATGGTGCGGCTTTACTGAGGCCTATGAAGTAGGCTGGGCAGATATCTGTAAATATGCATTGAGCAATTCTATTACCGGTGCCTGGTGTGGCTCATACTTTGCCAACCAACAGAGCTGGGATAAAGTACCGCCACATCTTCAAGAGTTGTTCATGGCAACTGTAGACCAATCACACTACTACCGTAACGTGTGGTACTGGGGTGGTGAAGCTAAGCTACGTGTTGAAGGCGAAAAGCTTGAATTAACCTCAATTCCGGATAACGAGTGGCAAAAAGTACTTGCCGACTCGGCTGTTTACTGGGATAAAATTGGTAAAACAAGCCCACGCGCTGGCAAAGTAGTACAAGCTTACAAAGATTACGCGGCGGTGATGGAGAAAGCAGGTTACCCGTATCGCTAGAATCTAAAGGTCCACTACCAGGGCTTAATACCTAA
>MABF01000321.1 GCA_002163025.1 'Osedax' symbiont bacterium Rs2_46_30_T18 | reverse complement strand
CCGATCAATTAGATTCACTGCGCCAAGAAGCTGGCGAGTAATTGCCAAATAAAAAAAAGCGCCAATCAGGCGCTTTTTTTTGCTTTGGCTTAAAGTCAGGGCCATCATTTTGTTGCTAACAACGACACTCGCTAGCGAGCTGCGTTTTGCGCAACTATTTAATAGTACAGAAAAATGGCTGGCGCAAGAGCTGGGTAAAATCCTTGAGCTACCGCTGACTAAAGAAGCCAATCCGTACAAGATTGATATGTCTTCTAAAAACCCGAGATTCACCCGTAAAATCTGCTTTGCCGATCAACTAGACTCACTGCGCCAAGATACTGGCGAGTAATTACCAAAGATAAAAAAGCGCCTATCAGGCGCTTTTTTTTGGCTGTTTTACCTGTGCGGACATTCATTAGTAGTAAAGTGTCGATTCAATTATCAGCTGGCAGATAGTACAGCCAGCTGCAACTTGCGTTCTCGCTACCAATCATCATCCTGTTTCTTTTCTTTAGCGCGCTGGGCTTTCTGCTCTTTACTGGTCTCGGGCTGATCTTTTTTGGCAGTTTTTGGTAGCGTTCTCCACAAGCCATCACTGCTGTAGTTGCTCCAACCCCACTTCAACCATCTGATCAATGACATCGACAGCCAGATTGACCATAACAGCATCAATACCTGATAACTCCACATAGGCACACTGATCACAGTAGTCTCTGGCAAGTTGCCGATTATAGCATCCTGATACCAATTCAAACTGGTCGCATAGGAGCCGTTACCTGTCACTTGCATATCCGGTGAGCCAAACATTAAGCTGCTGGCTACACTGCCCACCAATGCCAGTAACATGACAAAAGTCAGTACAGCGATGGCGACTTGTAGCAGATTATATTTTCTGGCACTGGTCTCACTGTTCACCAGTGATCCGCGCTTAGCCAATGCCAAAAACCACAACACTACTAACAGTGTGATTGGCCAGAAACTAGTGGCGACACCTGTGCCCATCAACATCCACTCCCAGCTTTTCAGCGGCGACCACTGTTGGCGTCCAAGAACAAAACCTATCGCCAGTATCATTAATAGCACCCCCCAAAACAAGATAGCCGGGCCAATCAATGGCCCACTGACTGCCAGAATCCAACGGTTTGATGGCATGCTCGATTCTATCTTGATGTTCGTGGCACCGGGGATGGCCAGCACCGGCGTATGTGTGACTAACTGCAACTTTTCACTGCGGCTAAATTCCAGTACAACGCTGCTCTTGCCCGGCGGAATCGGTAAAATTACTGTGCCTTGCTCTTGTACATAAATGATGCTGTTTCCGTTTAAGCTAATACTGCTGATATCAGCACCTGCAGGTAACTGCAGTGGATAATCGCTACCTTTACTGGCTCGAAAAGCCAATTCTAAGACCGTTTTAGCCAGGCGTTTTCCTGGAGCGTAGTGCATGGTTACCCCATCGATAGCATAACTCACCCCTGCCAGTGGCTCAGGTTTTTGCAGAGAGATTGCCAGCTGATCATCTGCCACTGGCTGCCAGGTCAAGTTCGCAGCATTGGATTTAATCGGTGCGATTCCCTGATAACTGGCGTGCCATTTAAGCGAAGGGTTCAGCTGCCACACCTCAAAGTAATCCTTCGAATCAGTGGCAGTTAAAGTAACAGGTGACGTTTTTTGCAAGTCTGAGCGCCAGCTGGTACTGGTGCTGTTTTGCCCTAAATCTACCAGTACTTTGCTGTTTTCCACTTTCACCCCGGCAGTGGTCACTGATTCACCCGACAGTAAATCAACCCTGAGATTAATCGGACCTGTGGCAGGTGCGACCCTGCTGACGGTTGTTGTCAGTGTCCAGTCCACATCCAGAGATAACACTCTGGTCACTTTTACCAGTGGCTGAATTGGATTGGCAGTTAAACGTTTCTCGGTCTCTGTCACTGGCTGCTTCTTCAATTTTCGCAGTGAAATGCGACCACTAGGCAGCGCTTGTTTATGAATACCTGATACTTGCCAGCCCTCTCCTGAGTAACGGGTGAGCTGCGGAATATTATCAAACTGTAATTGCAATTGTGCTAAATCAGTCACCGATAGATGCAGCTGTACACGATGTAAACCTTTGCCTAGTAACAAGTACGCACGATTGCGGTAGAGACTCAGCTGCTTAGTAGCCTCACCGTTGACTGTTACTTTGACAC
>MABF01000085.1 GCA_002163025.1 'Osedax' symbiont bacterium Rs2_46_30_T18 | reverse complement strand
ATCCAAAATTTTCACCAGAATAATTGTAGGTACCATTACTTTCAGTAGCGTGAGATACACCGCTGTTACTTCTTTAAACAACTCTTTTAGCGCTGTCCTATACATCCTAAAACACCCTTTTGCTTGCTCTTATTAATACCGCTATTATAGTTGTCCGTTCAAGAAATAGTTCCATTTATTCTTCCATTATATTAATATTAATTTCTTTATCGCTTGGTTATATTAATAATGTTTCTCGATCGCTTAGATAAGAGCATTCTGCGGCAAATGCAGCGCGACTCCTCTATCAGCAACTTAAAATTGTCGGAAATTGTCGGTTTATCACCACCGGCCTGCCTGAAGCGGGTTAAACGCTTACAGCAGCAAGGTGTTATCTGCGCTCAAGTCGCGCTACTGGATGAAAGAGCCTTTGGTACGAGTTTGCATATGATAGTAGAAATCATGATGCAACAAGACCGGCTGGATTCGAACGCCGCTTTTATTGAGAAGATCCAGCTGGCTGACGAAGTGCATCAGTGTTACAAAGTGACTGGCGAAGTTGATTTTGTATTAGTCGTCGTAGTGCCGGATATGCCCAGCTACGAAGATTTTTGCCAGCGGGTTATCTATCAAGAACAAAATTTACGCAATTTTCGTACCCTTATTTCCATGAATCGAGTCAAATACGATACCCTCGTTCACATACCCGATTGATACTATGGAATTATTCTTTACCGTTCAGCGTTATCTGCACTCAGGAGCACCATTATGAGCTTTACCTCCAAATCATTAGCACGTGTACAGCCATCCGCAACTATGGCCGCTGGCGCCAAAGCAGCTCAGATGCGCAAAGCGGGACGAGATGTCATTAGCTTAGCGGCCGGTGAGCCCGATTTTGACACGCCCGATAACATCAAGCAGGCAGGCATTGCGGCTATTAGTAACAATTTAACCCGCTATACTGCGGTTGATGGCATCCCTGAATTAAAACAGGCAATTGTCGATAAGTTTAAACGAGAAAACAATTTACATTACGAACCCGAGCAGACCTTTGTTGCCCCGGGTGGTAAACCAATCATCTTCAATGCCATGTTGGCAACACTGAATCCCGGCGATGAAGTGGTCATCCCGACTCCCTATTGGGTGTCCTACCCGGACATAGTGTTATTGGCCGGTGCCACCCCAGTGTTCGCACCAGCGACTATAGAGAACAACTTTAAGCTAACAGCACAAACCCTTGAAGCGGCGATCACCGAAAAGACCAAATGGCTCATTTTCAACAGCCCCAGCAATCCATCCGGTGCAACTTACACTAAGCCTGAACTGCAGGCACTAACTCAGGTACTGCTGCGCCATCCTCAAGTCTGGGTGCTCACCGATGATATGTACGAACATTTGGTCTATGACGGATTTAGCTATCATAGTATCGCAGCAGTAGAACCACAGCTTTATGAGCGCACTTTAACCATGAACGGAGTGTCTAAAGCTTATGCGATGACGGGCTGGCGAATTGGTTACTGTGCCGGCCCCGTCGAGCTGATAAAGGCGATGCGCAAGCTGCAGAGCCAGAGCACTTCTAATCCCTGCTCGATAAGCCAATGGGCAGCGGTTGAAGCATTAAATGGCCCCCAGGATTTTATTGCCAGCAGAGCGAAAGCCTTTAGTGCAAGAAGAGATCTTGTAGTAGATAAACTCAATGCCATTACCGGCATCTTCTGCCCTAAACCTGAGGGCGCATTTTACGTCTACCCTTGCATCAAAGGCTTAATAGGTAAAACCACCCGCAATGGAGTGTTAATTGACAGCGACGATGTATTTGTCAGCGAGTTGTTAGCTGACACTGGTGTCGCAGTGGTCCAGGGAGCAGCTTTTGGACTGAGCCCCAACTTCAGAATTTCCTACGCCACCAGTGAGCAACTGTTAGAGGATGCCTGCACACGTATCCAACAATTTTGTGCCAATTTACGCTAGTGCAATATCGAAACTTACCGCAGCGGCCAGTAGTGCCGCTTGACTCGGTTCTATCACTGGCAGCCCCATGACACTGCTGAGCATCTGCCGATAATCAGCCAGGCCGGCACAGCCCAACACAAGGCAATCTGCGCCTTTTTCAACTAGCTGTGTGGCGACTTCTTTGAGCCTTTTGCTGACCAATTGTGTTTCATGCAACTGTGTAGTTGACAGATTTAGTGCTATATCTGCTGTGATATAGGGCATTAAATCAAGCTGCTGCAAGGCTACCTTATGCCTCTCAACTGAGGCATCAAGGATAGAGATAATACCAATATTACGACTCATGCTAGCCGCCTGCTGGTAAGCCGACTCGCCGATACCGAAAATCGGTACAGCAAATTCTGCGCGTAACTGCTGCACCCCTGGATCGCTAAAGCAAGAAATCACCAGCGCATCGCAATGCTCAGTGGCTGCCGCTTGTTGCAACAGCGGAATAACTTCTTCTATATGAGCGGCAGTCTCTATACCTATAGGTGCCGCCGCTAAATGCTGGCACTGCCAAGTAATGCACTCTGGCAGCGACACCAACTCCAAGCCACGGCGAATAGCCGCAGTCATAGAGAGCGAAGAGTTTGGATTTATCACCAAAATATTTTTTTGTTGCCCCACCATTTAGAAATTCCTTTAATAGCCAATCAGATACCTTGTAAATAATTTAATATGCTCTGTTTTGCCGCATTGATATGCAGTTGCATCGCCCGCGCTGCCTGCTCTGGCTGGTTCGCCTCTATAGCATCCAAAATGGCGAGGTGCTCAGTACAGCCCGGTTGCAATCGCTTTGGTAGCTGTGAGTGATCAAACATCCGAGTGCGCATGCGCAGGTTTAACAACATCTGCGCCAGCAATGTATTACCGCTACTGATCGCTATACCATTGTGGATAGCATCATCGACATTCCAGTGCTGTTCGGCGGTATTACTATGCGCCGCTGATAGCTCAGCAATCAAATTGCGCCAGCGCTGTATCAGCTCTGAATCGATCCGGCCACAAGCCAGTCGCACGCTTTCGATCTCTAACAAAGCACGCACATTGAGGATCTCCATAAACTCATTCACGCCAATATTGGCCACTTGCAGCTGCCCAGCACTTCTCGACAACAGCCCCTGCGCCTCCAATTGGTTTATCGCTTCGCGCACTGGAGTGCGCGAAACATTCAGCTTTAATGCAAGTTGTCGCTCTTTAATCAGAGCGCCACCTGGCAGCTCTCTGCAAAGTATCAGCTGTAAAATGTTTTGATACACCTCAGCACTTAAGCCGCTTTTGTTTTGATTCATAAAATTTTCTTGTGGACTGAAATTGGCCATTGTCGGTTATTTTTAACTATTAAACCAGATCTTGACTTGGTATACCAGTGGTATACCATGTCCTAACACTAACCCGGAGAATCTTATATGTACGATTTGATCATCAGAGGTGGCACAGTAGCAACTGCGGCGGATACCGTAGTACAAGATATTGCCATCCAAAACGGTAAGATAGTCGCCCTGGGAAGCAATCTCGGTGAAGCGCTGCAAGTAATTGAGGCGAAAGACAAGATCATCACCCCCGGTGGCATTGACAGCCATTGTCATATTGAACAAAAATCTTCTTCTGGACTAATGACTGCGGATGATTTTTACAGTGCTTCGCGCTCGGCAGCTTTTGGTGGCACTACCACTATCATCCCTTTTGCCGCGCAGCACAAAGGCCAGAGCCTTTATGATGTTTTTGATGACTATCATCGCCGAGCATCTGAAAAATCTGTAATAGATTACGCCTATCACCTTATTATTGCCGATCCATCAGCAGCTGTGATGGGTGAACAGCTAGAGGCAATGATAGAGCGGGGAGTCACCTCCTTTAAAATTTATATGACTTACGAGTCGCTGAAACTAGATGACTATCAAATTCTTGAGGTATTGTTTCGCGCCCGCGAGCTGCAGTCGCTGGTGATGATCCACGCCGAGAACAATGATGTTATCCGCTGGTTGACCGATAAATTATTGGCCCTGGGTCACAGCCAACCAAAATATCACGCCATCAGCCACGCGCGCATCGCCGAAAGTGAAGCCACCCACAGAGCTATTTCTCTGGCCGAATTATTAGATACACCACTGTTGATAGTGCATGTCTCATCCGCTGAAGCCACTGCTGAAATCCGTCACGCTCAAGAGCGCGGATTGAAGATATACGGCGAGACTTGCCCGCAGTACTTGTTTTTGACCGCGCAAGATTTAGATCGCGAAGGCATGGATGGCGCTATGTACTGCTGCAGTCCACCGCCGCGGGACAAAGCTTCACAAGAAGTGATCTGGCAGGGGCTGTGCAACGGTACTTTTTCAGTTTTCTCATCCGATCACTCCCCCTATCGATTTGACTCTAGTGGCAAACTGGCCGCAGGCAAAACACCCAGTTTCGATAAAATAGCCAACGGGGTACCGGGATTGGAGATACGTCTGCCGATGCTCTTCTCGGCCGGGGTCGGCACTGGGCGCATGAGCTTGAATCAATTCGTCGCCGTAACCGCCACTAACGCCGCTAAAATGTATGGTATCTACCCGCAAAAAGGCACTATTGCGGTGGGCTCCGATGCAGACATTGTCATCTGGGACAGCCAGCGCCAGGTTACGCTGAGCAGCGAAATGTTACATGACGAAGCCGGCTACACCCCCTACAGCGGCACTAAAGTGACCGGCTGGCCAGAGATAGTTTTAAGCCGTGGCCGCGTAGTGATTGCTGACAACCAATTGCAGGTTGAAAGGGGATCCGGCGCCTATGTGCACTGTGGTCTCTCTGAGTACGCTGCGCCCAGTGGCAAAACTGTCAGCGAACTAAATCCCGCCAGCAACTTTGGCGCGCAGATTCTTGGAGCTAATAATGACTAAAATCACTCACCAGAGCAGTGGTGTATTTGTTATTTCTGCTACCCCTTTTAGCGAAAATGGCAGTCTGGATTTGCACAGTACTGAATCATTAATTGAGTTCTACCTGCAAAAGCAAGTCACCGGTATCACTATTCTTGGCATGATGGGCGAGGCTCCGAAACTTAGCGGCGCTGAAACTATGACCTTTATGCAACATGTGCTGAAGATTGTCGATCAGCGGGTGCCAGTAGTGGTGGGTGTCAGTCAGCCCGGAATTGATAATTTAGTGCAATTATCTCACACAGCCATGGACTCTGGCGCCGCCGGCGTGATGATTGCCCCGCCACCTACTATAAAACATGAACAGGCGTTGTATCAGTATTACGCCACTTGCATGCAAAAACTCGGTGCAGCGGTGCCGGTCTGCTATCAAGATTTCCCACTGGCCACCAATGTGCACATTTCAGTGCCGATGCTGGCAAAACTCTTTGCCGATTTTGAGCAACTTGTAATGCTTAAACACGAGGATTGGCCGGGACTTAATAAAATCACCCAGCTCAGAGAAGCGGTGCCCGAAATGAGCATTTTGGTTGGCAATGGCGGTATCTTTTTACCTCAGGAGCTGGAGCGCGGCGCCGACGGTGCCATGACCGGTTTCGCGTTCCCTGAGATGCTGGTTGAAGTGTGGCAACTGCAGCGTCTGGGCAAGCTGGATCTCGCCGAAGACATATTTGAAGCTTACCTGCCGTTAGTACGTCACGAACAACAGCCGGGATTCGGCCTGGCGGTGCGCAAGGAAGTACTGCGACGACGCGGCGCTATCAGCTGTGCTCTCACCCGCCAACCCGGTCCGCAAATGCACAAACAAGACCATCTGGAGCTCGACCGCATGCTGCGCAGATTAGATAAACGTTTAACTCAATTGAGGAGCTAGAGAATATGGAATTAGGTTTAAAAGGTAAGCGCGCATTAATAATGGGGGCCAGTCGTGGCTTAGGATTTGGCATCGCCGAGCAATTAAAAGCCGAGGGGGCACAAGTTATCATCTGCTCGCGCACCGAGCAGAGCCTGCAGCAGGCTCTGGAAAAACTCTTGCAGATAGCAGCGGGCAGCGCCAGTTACATCGTTGCCGACCTCAGTGACAGCGAATCAATCGATGCGCTGGCCGAGCAACTGCACAGTCAATATGGTGGCATTGATATTTTAGTCAACAACAGCGGCGGTCCACCGCCTGGCCCTATCAGTGCTGTAGATACAGATATGTGGCAACAGCAGTTTGCCACTATGGCCACTAGCATCTTTCGTATTACCGGGCATTTTTTACCGGGGATGCGTCAGCGCGGTTGGGGGAGAATTCTCAATTTAGCCTCGTCCGGTGTACTGCAGCCGATCCCGGTACTGGGTATATCTAATACCATCAGGGCTTCAATCATCGGCTGGGCTAAAACACTGTCTCTGGAAGTTGCCAGTGACGGGGTTACTGTAAACACTTTACTGCCGGGGCGAATAGCGACTGACCGCTTACAACAATTAAACCAGACAGCAGCAAAAAAACAACAAAAAACTGTAGAGCAAATTGTCACAGCTTCCCTGGCAGAAATACCTATGGGACGTTTTGGAGATGTAGAAGAATTTGCAAAGGTGGCGACTTTTTTAGTCAGTGATTGTGCGTCATATATGACCGGCGGACTGATCCGTGCCGACGGTGGCGCGATAAAAGCTATCTAAAGGATGGATTTCATCCACAGCAGTACTATTTTCATGGCTGTGGATGATCTGCAAATTAATCGATTTCGATTATTTTGTAGCTGTGTGTGACTTCAATACCACCCGCTTTAAGCATAATTGAAGCGGAACAGTACTCATCAGCAGAGAGTCGAACCGCGCGTTCAACATGACTTTCTTTGAGCTTGCGGCCGCTGATTGTGAACTCAATATGGATTTTGGTAAATACCGCAGGTACTGCATCAGCGCGCTCAGCGCTGACCACAGCAACACAATCTACGATGTCCTGACGCGATTTTTTAAGAATGCCTACGACGTCGTAACTACTGCAACCGGCGACACCCAGCAACATCATTTCCATGGGTCTACCGCCTTGCTTCTGCTCGCCATCCATCATCACATCAAAGCCGGACTCGGTTTTTCCCTGAAAGCGAACATCGCCATCCCATTTAGTTGTTACTTGCATCTAATACCTCTATCAATATGTTAAAAAAACAACTCTTGTAACTTACGCCCTGGATCATCGGCGCGCATAAAAGCTTCACCGACTAAAAAACCGTGCACGTTTTTGTCACGCATTGCCGCCACATCATCACGGTTGTGGATCGCACTTTCAGTAATAACAATCCGATCTTTTGGAATGTCTTTGAGCAAATCAAAAGTATTGTCCAAACTCACTTCAAAGGTATGTAAGTTTCGGTTGTTGATACCGAGCAACTGATTATCCAAACTCAGCGCCTGTTCTAACTCTTCGCCGCCGTGTACTTCAATCAGCACGTCCATACCCAGGCGATGCGCCAAATTATTCAGCTCTTTCATCTGCCGGTCTTCCAGACAGGAAACAATCAGTAAAATGCAATCTGCGCCAATGGCTCGCGCCTCAAACACTTGATAGGGATCGATAATAAAGTCCTTGCGGATCACCGGCAGACTACAGGCCGCACGTGCCTCAATCAAATAGTGCTCACTGCCATCAAAGAAATCTGCATCGGTCAACACTGACATGCAAGTAGCACCGCCCGCCTGATAAGATCTGGCTATTTCCGACGGAATAAAGGGATCACGCAGTAAACCCTTAGAGGGGCTACGCTTTTTTGCCTCGGCGATAATCGCCGGACGTCCCCGCTCAATACTCTGTTGCATTGCCCGGGCAAAACCTCGCGGCGTTTGATCACTGTCCTGTGCCTGAGCAATGCTCTTTTCCAGGTCGGCAATACTCTTGTGATCAGAGCGCTCGGCAATTTCTTCAATTTTGCGTTGGACTATTTTTTTCAAGACTGTCGGTATATCGGACATAATGCTCTCTTTTTCGATCAATTGAAGGCTTTACTGAATTCTACTAGTTGCTGAAACTTCAGCGCCGCACTACCGTTGCCAATTACTTCTTTGGCGATTATCACACCGGCCTTTATATCTTCCGCTAAATCGGCGGCGTACAATGCAGCTCCGGCATTAAGGGCAATCATATCCGCCGCTTTTAAATCTTGACCGTTAAAAGCCGCGTTGATCATCAACAAGCTCTCTTGTGCAGTGGCAACTTGTAAGCCGTTTAAGCTCTGCGGATTAAGTCCGGCGTCTGCGGCTGTCATTCTGTACTGGCTAATGACCCCCTCTTTTAACTCCGCCACATATGTCTCGCCGTTCAGGCTGATTTCATCAAGACCATCGCTGGCGCTGACCACTAATACATGCTTCGCCCCCAACTCGGCCATAACCTCGGCGATAGGCAGACAATAAGCTTTGTCAAAAACCCCCAGCAAGTAGTGCTTGGCTCCCGCTGGATTAGTCAATGGCCCCAACAAGTTAAAGATAGTGCGTAGCCCCATCTCTTTGCGCGGCACAATCGCGTAACGCATTGCCTTGTGATACTGCGGGGCAAACATAAAACCCACACCTATTTCATCGATACATTGCGCCACTTGCTCAGGACTTAAATTAAGATTTACCCCCGCTGTTTCCAGCAAGTCAGCGGCACCTGTCGTCGAAGACACTGATCTGTTGCCGTGTTTGGCAACACAGCCACCAGCGGCTGCGACGACAATGGCACAGGCGGTGGAGACATTGAACAAGCCGGCACTGTCGCCACCTGTACCGACGATATCTACTGCCCCCTGGTGCTTAATTTTAACCCCAACCGCAAGTTCACGCATCACTCTGGCTGCACCGGCAATTTCCTTAACGGTTTCGCCCTTCATCCGCAAGCCCATCAAAAACCCACCCATCTGCGCCTCAGTGGCATTTCCGGTCATGATTTGCATCATCACTTTTTGCATTTCGGCGGTATTCAGGTCTCGGTGTTCGGCTACGGCTGCTAATGCTTCTCTTATGTCCATAATAAATTCTTCATCAACTGTATTAATTGAGGCCAGCGGCCTCAGTATTATTGGCTGTCACGAAATTATTTAACAACTCGTGCCCCTGAATGGTCAATATTGATTCCGGGTGAAACTGCACCCCTTGTATTGGTAATTCCCGGTGTCTCAAGCCCATAATTTCGGCTAAGCTACCGTCTGCATTTTCGGTCCAGGCAGTAATTTCCAGACATTGCGGTAAACTTTTTGGCTCGACCACCAGCGAGTGGTATCTGGTGACTTGCAAGGGATTGTCCAACCCCTGGAACAGCCCTTGATTGTTGTGCTTGAGCAGCGAAGTCTTACCGTGCATTACTTTTTTAGCTCTGATTACTTTTGCGCCAAAGGCTACGGCAATACTTTGATGCCCGAGACAGACACCTAAAATAGGTATCTGAGCGGCAAACTCACTTATCGCAGCGACACAGATACCCGCCTCATCCGGAGTGCAGGGCCCAGGGGAGATAACAATAGACTGCGGCTGCAGTTGCGCAATCTCTGCCAGACTAATTTCATTGTTGCGTACAACCAACACATCGGCCCCTAACTCAGCTAAATATTGGGTTAAGTTGTAAGTAAAAGAGTCATAGTTATCAATCATCAACAACATTCTATGGGTAAACCTATATTTTTAAACTGTTAATTATTTAAAGCCTGAATCTTACCCATTTTCGCAACCGTTTTTGTTGTTAGCCAACAACTCACAATGCCTGAATGATACGGCGTTTGAAGGCTAATATTACTTGCTTAATATCCCTTATCCAACCAAAAAAGACACTATTTTCATTATATGTAAGTAATAGATTTTACTCGACAATTCATAAATGTTTGGTTCAGGATAGGTTTCGATAAGGCGATAACCGAGCCCAACACTTGCCGATGACAATCTGTGTTGCGATCAGCAGCGCTATAGCAACAATTTCTGTGTGCTCTACCAGGGTGTGTCATTGATTTATTACTAGGTGCTAGATTGCTAGATGATCAGCTATCGAACATGCCGCTTTGCTGAGCGATGCGCATCAGATCGACAATCGAATTCGCCTGTAGTTTTCGGCTCAGGTTTTCCCGGTGACGCCCGATAGTTGAAGGACTGTTTGAGAGTATTTCTGCTATAGCATTATTAGAGTGACCATTGACAATCAATTCAAACACCTGGAACTCTTTGGTGGTTAACTGAATCACCGATTTTTCTAGGCATTGAGCGGCAGAAGGCGAGAAAAAAGTATTCCCCTGCTCTATCGCGGACAGACACTCTATCAGTGAATGAATACTGTCTTTTTTACTTACCAGGCCGCTGACTCCGCAATCCACGAGGTGCTTGAACAAAAATCCGCAGGATAGCCCGGTTAAAAAAATCACCGAGACATTTGGATAAAACCGCTTGCAATATTGCAACAGATTTGCCGGACCCTCGCCGGGCATTTTACAGTCACAGACAATATGATTTACATCTTTGCTGCGTATTAGCTCTTTGAGGTCACCAAAACTACTGGCGCTGGCAACCACGTTAAAGCCATTTTTTTCCAGCAGCATCGACAATCCTTCATGGAGAATTTGATCATCGTCTGCAAGGATTACATTTTTCATGTCCATCACTTAAACTACGCCAACATTATTTTAAATTTTGGTTGGCTATGTTTTCAAAAATAAACCATACACAGAAGCTATGGTTGTCTGTGTCATTTGCAACATTTGTGATACTCATTATTGCATCGATGTTGTTAGTTATGCCTAATTTCGAAGCTAGTCATTCTAACGTAAGCCAGTCTCCTTACGTTAGTTCTATTTACAGCCTTGAGGATCATCAGCACGCATTGCGCATTGAGGATCTGGTAGCAGGTGACCAAGTAATCAACAACCTTAACAGTAATCCTACATCCTTTGGCCACACCACAGCGACTCTATGGATTAAAGCAGTGCTAAAAAATCCATCATCTATCAGTCGCTGGTCTGTAAGCCTCAGCAACCGACACTTCACCCCGGCAGAAATTTACCAGAAAACTGAGACTGCGGTACAAAAGATTTATGGTAATGAAGGCGAGATAGAATACAACAGCCACTACCAACCCGTTTCAGCAACAGCACTGATTAATGTCCCGGCATTTGGCGAAACAGTACTCTACTTCAAACTTCGCTCTCTAAAAACGACCTTCTTCCTGTTGACTGTCAAGCCTCCTGAACAGGCTTATCGGGCACATCAAAAAGGTCAGGCTATTATATATATCTGCCTCGGATTATTGATAAGTTTGGTTTTCGTAAATCTAATGATGTATTTCTCCCTGCGCAAACCCTATTTGGCTTTATATTCTCTGCAAGAGACATTCATTATTTTTCTGATCATTGTTGAATCAGGAATCGGTATTAACCATATTTGGGTGGGTAATGCCTATCTAAACAATTCGGCTTCTATCATCAGCTTATTGGGTTTAGTCGTTTGCGCAGCACTCTATACTCGCAGTTTCTTCACTACCCAAAACAACCCCACTATGGATAAGATTCTACTGACGATGGTGGCGCTCGCTGCTCTGGCTATCGCTCTTAGCACTATAGAACCCATTAGGACTCTGATTCTTCAGGGCGGATTACCTATAGCTTTTGTCTTTACTATCATCGTCATGTTTTCAATTGGTCTAATCAACTTGAAAAAGGGGAAGGCATACGCATTGCCGTATTTTCTAAGTTATTTTCTGATAGTTGTTTTTACAATACCTATGATGTATGCCATTTTTAACCAATCTCTGAGTATCTTTTTGCAGATGATCGCTATCATTACCCTACTCTGTGTAGCAGAGGCGATCATGTTATGTATCGCTGTGAATATGCGCCTTGATGATATGCGCATCCGGCACAACATTTTCAATGAGTTGTGGATTGAAACACTGAATGAGAGACTGGTTGAAGTATCGCGTTTTTCTCAGCTTACCGAGGAAAAAAACAGCGCAATTGCGGGCTCTGTAAATTCAATAAAACGCTTGTCAAACACCTCCCATGACATTCAACACAGTCTTTACAGCATCAGGCTTCATCTTGAAATACTAAGAGATAAAGAACAACCTGACGGAACTGTAGGCAAAATTGAAGACGGTCTCAGCTTTATTTCGAATATTACTCAACGACTGATAGATGACGGCATTAATTTCATGACAAGTGAAAGTGAACAGGTAGATTTTGACACTTTATTTGCCTGTATCTTCGATCAAATCTCACCGCTGCTCAAAGACAAAAAACTCAATCTGGTCTATGACAAATCCAACCTCCGCCATCCGGGTTCTGCCGTCATCCTCAGACGTCTGCTGGAGAACCTGGTCAGGAACGCAGTACGACACACCCACAGCGGTGAAGTTAAGATGAGTATAGTGCATCAATCTGACCAGCTAATATTAAGTGTCAGCGATAGTGGCAAAGGCATGGACGCCAAAGTAGTGCAGAACCTGATAGAAGTGACCAGGAGCGACGATATCGAAGCGGTTGAAAACAGCGGATACGGTCTGGGTCTTAGCATTGTATCCGCGCTCTGCCATCAGGCTGGATATACTATAGACATTGACTCAAAGCTAAAACACGGAACCACTGTCTCAATCTTAATTCCTGTTGTGAATACAAAACAACTGACAGTCTGAAGCTCTTTTATAAATATCACTGGGTGGTGCATATTAGCCACCCAATTTATGCAACATCCTATTGTGTTTTTGAACCTCGCTTCGATGCTATAAGATCCGCCAGCTTAGCCGTGCTCAATCTTGAGACTGCCAGTGCCGCTAGTACCAGCAGCAGTGCTATATAGGCATTATTGCCAAGCTCTTCGTGCAGTAGTAAAGCGCCAAAGATCACCGCGAACACTGGCACCAGGAACCCTGTGTATGAGACAAAAGTATATCCCACTTGCAAAATCAGACTATAGCGAATTAGCAGAGCTAACGCCGTTGAAAACGCCCCCAGATACAGTACCGCAATGATGCTCTCGTTGGAGTAACTTGCAATTGTTGAAAAATTTTGACCGATGGCAATAGGTGCCAATATTATGGAGCTCAAGCAGAGCACTGTACAAGTGATAGAGGGCACTCCGAGATTTTCACTCAATTTTCTTGGCAGCATCCCTGCGATAACATAACTCAATGCCGCCAATAAGGTGGCAATTTTAGGCAGCAGTTCACCACTGCTCAGGGAATCCCCGGATGGCAAGCTCAGCACTACAACGCCAGTGAACCCCAATAGTACACTCAAGAGTTTAAATGGCGTGAACCTATCATCGCTGGTAAAAAAGTGTGCCACCACTAAGGCAAATATCGGCGAGGTAGACATCAAAATGGATACCGTTGAACTATCGCTTCGGGTACTGGCCCAACCAATCAAAGAAAAGGGAATAACATTACTGAACAGTGCAATCAGCAGTAGCAAAGACCAGTTCACTAACTTCTTGGGTAAGTTTATTTTACTGAATATTGCTACCGCCATAACCAATATAGCGCCAATTAATACCCGAATGAAGGCGATCTGCACTGGCGTGAAGTCATCGACAGCCACTTTCACGGCCGTAAAAGAGGTGCCCCAAACAATCGCTAAGATTAAGATTAACAAAAAGTGTTGGGCTTTAACTTGCATATAAGTCTCTTAGAAGGAATTGTACGGCTTATTATAGTTACTCAGATTAGCTGAGTGTGATAGCCGTACACAGTAC
>MABF01000053.1 GCA_002163025.1 'Osedax' symbiont bacterium Rs2_46_30_T18 | reverse complement strand
CGGTGAGTTTACTGGCCAATACTTAATCACAGAGCTATCACTGACCAGTACTGCCATCCACCCGGAGTTCCAGTTGTTCCCATTGCAGGGATAGTCGGTTGATGCAGGATCGGTGTCAGTATTTGCACAGACCGCGACTCGCTCGTTGCGCGAGAGTGCTTCAGAGCGAGCGAAGTGTAAGGATGTTATTAACGCGTCGGCGATAGAGCTGCCTCGCAGCTTTAGTACTGTGGCATTAAAACTGGGTACCCCAACAGTGATCAGCAGTGTGATCACAGATATGGCAATCATGAGTTCAACTAAACTGAAACCTTTGTTTCGATGCATAGTTCAATATAAATCCGGCTATTGACCAGAGATCCTTCCACTGGTTTTAAGTTAGTATTTCCAGCAATCTGCCGGGGCTGCACTGGCTGCAGCACTGGTGATACCTGCCTGATTGACACTCAGCGTTCCACATTCGTCTCCCGCCTGGCCTGTACCAGCTCTGGGCGTCGCTAATATTTGATAAGCAGTCGCTGTGGGCGATGATGCTGCAAATGCAATATCATAATCTACTCGTCCACCGGATTTAGGGCTGATAGTAATGGGAAGTGCACCGGAGACAACATAAGTACCTGTGGTCGTATAATTGCGCTCCAACCACTGGGCTAACTCCAATAAATTCCCCTGCGCCACTGCACGTCTTGAGTTCTGTACATATGATTGGTAGGCAGGGTAAGCAATGGAAGAAAGAATGCCGATAATGGCAACAACTATCATTAACTCTATTAAGGTCATGCCTTTTTGTTTCATCGCTGCATCCCTACTGATTTTTCGAATTTGGCCAATCTTAGCACGACTGATGGCACAGTAACATTCCGTGGAACTGACTAATCTACTGATACATCTACTATTTCTACTTGAAACTCTAAACACTGTCCAGCCAGAGGGTGATTGAAATCCACGACCACTTCAGTGTCATCGAAAGAGACTACGACTCCTGGCAACTCTCCGCCTGGTTCCTGAAACGACACAACTAAACCTGCTTCCAACTCCATGCCGGTAAATTTGCTGCGATTAATAGTCTGCATATTACTCGGGTTAGACATACCAAACGCCTGTTCGGGCTCCAGGCTAAACACTTGTTTATCACCGGCCTTCAAGCCAATGAGTGCGGATTCAAAGCCTGCCAACATATTGCCATCGCCTATTTTAAAGACTGCGGCTTTTGCATGAAAATTGCTGTCGACGATAGCACCGTCTAGCAAGCGTATTTCAAAAAACAATTCTACTTTTGACTCGGGAGAAATATGTATCATTAGAAATATTTATTCCTGTTGCGATAAGCGTTTTTTCTCAAAAAACAACATATCGACAATTAATAAGAATGCTCCGCAGCTAATGGCGATATCTGCCAAATTAAAAGCGGGAAAATAATAGCTGCCAAAATGAAACGACAGAAAGTCAACCACTTGCCCCTGCATTACCCTGTCGTATAAATTCCCCAGAGCCCCACCTAAAATAAGTGCCAACCCAGAATTCAACCACCAGATTTCCCTTGGCGTACGCTTTATCCATATGACTAAGACGACGCTCATTACTATTGCTAATAACGAGAACATCCAGCGCTGCCAGCCCCCAGCCGTAGCCAGAAAACCGAAGGCTGCGCCCGGATTGTAGAGCAGTGTGAAATCGAAAAAACCTGAAATCACCGGACTGATTTCATACTCTTGCAAAGTCGACTCGGCAATCACTTTTGTCAACCTGTCTGCCGCAAACATCAACACTGATAGCCACAGCCAAACCAGCGAGTTACTTACTCTAATCCCTAATAGTTGCATTTTTGTCCCTGAAAATTAAGTTCAACACCTGACCGGTTACGGGCAACCAGATTAATGTCAGTATGCATAGCGCCAAACAATAAAAAGGAGCTCAATTTTTCAACTGCGCTCCTTTGCCATTGGATCTTTTAGAAGGGTTTAAGCAAAGTCTCTATGCTCACCCTCTCCCTCAACGTTTTCTACACAGCGACTGCATATCGGGGCATGCGCAGCATCACTGCCGACGTCCTCACGCAAATGCCAGCAGCGCTCGCATTTTTCTGCACTGAGTTTTTCAACTTTCACGGATAGGCCGGCTACTTCTGTAGCTGCTGCATCTGTCGCCTGCTCTATGCTCAACACGCTGACTTCTGAAGAAATAAGCACAAAGCGTAACTCATCACCTAATTTCTCTAACTGCTGCTGCAACTCGGCACTGGCATAGAGTGTAACTTTTGCCTCTAGAGAGCTGCGAATAAGCCCTTCGCCGCGCTGGGTTTCGAGCTCTTTATTGACGGCGTTTTTAACCATCATAATCTGCTCCCAGAACTCACTACTTAAGGGTGCATCGACAGGCATCTCAGTCAAACCTGTATACCAAGTTTCAAGTTGCACGGAAGCTGAGCGCTCACCGGGCAGATTCTGCCAGATTTCATCGGCAGTGAAACTCAGCACAGGAGCCATCCAACGCACCAGAGCTTCAACGATATGATAAAGCGCAGTTTGCGCTGAGCGACGTGCTTTGGAATTCTCCCCAGAGGTATACTGACGGTCTTTGATGATATCCAGATAGAAACCACCTAAGTCCAAAGAGCAGAAGTGCGAAACTTTCTGGCAAACTTGTAAGAACTCATAATTATCATAGTGAGCAATTATCTCTTGCTGTAGTTTCGCCGCTCTGTCGATCGCCCATTGATCAAGCGCCACTAATTCAGAGAAAGGCAGTGCATCTTGCTGGCTGAAGCCTTTTAAGTTAGCCATCAGAAATCTGGATGTATTGCGAATACGACGGTAAGTATCAGCGGTGCGTTGCAGTATCTGCTTAGACACTGACATCTCGTTAGCGTAGTCGGTGGAAGCCACCCATAAACGTAAGATATCGGCACCCAATGTGTCAGTCACTTCTTTAGGGACAATAGTATTGCCCAGTGACTTGGACATTTTGTAGCCTTTTTCATCTACCGCAAAGCCGTGTGTCAGAACTTGTTTATAAGGTGCTACGCCATTGATTGCAATTGACGTTTTAAGTGACGACTGGAACCAACCACGGTGTTGATCTGAACCTTCCAGATAGATATCTGCAGGGAACGTCAGTTCCTCTCTGGTGCGCAAGACGCTGTGGTGAGTAACGCCTGAATCAAACCAAACATCTAATGTGTCAGTGACTTTATCATAGTTATCCGCGTCATCGCCCAACAGCTGCGCAGCATCCAGCTCATACCAGGCATCGATGCCCGCCTGCTCGATTTTAAGCGCGACTTGTTCCATTAGCTCTACAGTATTAGGATGTAATTCACCGCTCTGTTTATGGGTGAACAAAGTAATAGGCACACCCCAGGTACGCTGGCGAGACACACACCAATCGGGACTAGAATCCAACATCCCCTCCATCCGTTGTTGACCCCAACTCGGTACCCAACGCACACCTTTAACAGCCTCTTTGGCGTCATTTAATAGGCCTTTCTCTTGCATGGAGATAAACCACTGTGGGGTTGCACGATAGATCAGTGGTGTTTTAGTACGCCAGCAATGTGGGAAACTATGTTGAAATTTCTCCTGAAAAATCAGTTTTTGTTCGCGCTTTAACGCAGCGCAAACTGGCTCATCAGCCTTGTATACATGGATACCGGCGAACTCGCCCGCTGCGTCGACATACACACCATTGCCCTGCACCAGATTCATGGTGCCCAAGCCATATTTCATACCGACCACAAAATCTTCCATACCGTGGTCCGGTGCGGTATGCACAGCTCCGGTACCGGCATCAGTCGTTACGTGATCACCCAGTAAAACCGCTACCTGTTTATCGAAAACAGGGTGCTCCATCAACATCCCTTCCAGTGCAGTTCCCTGGCAAGTCGCTAGCGACTCAAAAGGTTCAACACCCCAGCGTTTAGCGACACTGTCTAACAAGTCAGTGGCTAAGACCAGCCGCTCTTCACCAAACTGCACTAGCGAATATTCAAGTTCAGCATGTACAGACACCGCCTGGTTAGAAGGGATAGTCCAGGGAGTTGTGGTCCAAATGACCAGAGAAATAACACCCGCACCTTTAGCATCGCCGCTAAACGCAATCTCAGCGGCGCTTTGATCTATCATTGGAAACCGAACATCCAGTGAAGTAGATGTCTTATCTTGATATTCAACTTCAGCTTCGGCCAGTGCCGACTGACCAACAACCGACCAGTAGATAGGCTTATAACCTTTGACTAAGTGTCCATTCTCAACGATCTTTGCCAGTGCCCGAACGATATTCGCCTCTGTCTCAAAGTTCATGGTCAAGTACGGGTTCTGCCAGTCGCCGAGTATCCCCATGCGAATAAAGTCAGCTTTTTGCCCCGCTATTTGCTTAGTGGCATACTCACGACACTTCTTACGGAAATCAGCGTAGGAAACTTTAGTGCCAGCGCGCCCGATCATCGTTTCTACTTTGTGCTCTATCGGTAGACCATGACAATCCCATCCCGGAACATAGGGAGCATCAAAACCGCTCAAGGTCTTGGACTTAAGAATCATATCTTTTAAAATTTTGTTAACAGCGTGACCAATGTGCAAGTCACCATTGGCGTATGGAGGACCATCGTGTAAAACAAATTTAGGGCGACCGGCACTATTTTCGCGAATTTTTTGATACAAATCCATTTCCTGCCATGCCTTAAGCATGTTGGGCTCGCGGTTAGCTAGATTGCCACGCATCGGAAACGCCGTGTCTGGCAAGTTTAATGTCTGTTTGTAATCGGTCATCTCTTATTCCATACCCATTTGCTGGTTTTGCGTGGCAAAATATTGTTTTGCCACTGCTATATCATTAAAAATTGCTTGCTTGAGCTGATCTAAGTCAGCAAATTTCTGCTCTGCGCGCAGAAACTTTTTAAATTCAACGCATAATTTCTGGCCGTAAATATTGCCATCAAAATCAAACATATGAACTTCTAATACTGGCTTAACACCATTCACTGTCGGTCGTTTGCCAATATTGGCGACACCGCTACAAAGCACACCAGCCGCTGTTTTGGCAGTGACTGCGTACACCCCACGCAAGGGCAAGTTGTATTTAGTGGTTTGAATATTGGCCGTTGGCACACCTAAGGTTCTGGCTAATTGCTGTCCCTGTATTACCTTGCCTGTCATCGTAAAAGCTCGACCACAAAGTGCAGCTGCCTGCTCAAAATCGTTATCCGAAAGTGCCTGTCGAATTTTTGTACTACTAACACGTTCCCCTTGAAGCTGATATGTAATAGTACTTTCGACGCTAAAGCCATACTTGCTGCCCTGTTGCTGCAGCATTTTGAAAGTACCGTCACGGCCGCGACCAAAGCGAAAATCGTCACCTACTACAAAGTGCGCTATGGCCAGCTTTTGCACCAGCAGTTGCTCGATAAACTCATCGGCACTCATCGCCGCTAATTTGCTATTAAAGCTGAGGCAGAGCACGCGATCTATTTTCTCATCGGCCAGATAGGCCAATTTAGTCGCCAGTGTATTCAACCTGGAGGGCGCTTTATCGGCGACAAAAAACTCGGCGGGGTGCGGTTCAAACAAAATCACTAAGCTAGGTAAACTTAAAGCGACTGCTTTCGCTTTAAGTTGCGCTAGTATCTGTTTGTGGCCTAAATGCACACCGTCAAATTTTCCAATAGTTGCCACACAACCTTGATGTTTGGGTCGCACATTGTGAATTGAACGTATTAATTCCATCTGTCGCTATTACATCTATCGCAAAAGCGCACGATTATAGCTCATCTGCGTTATTACTGGTACAGTTTGCAGCTGCTTTGGATAAAATAAACTGCTTATTTTTACACCGCTGCACAGTTGCAAAAACGAACCCCACCAGGAAAACATAAATGCTATTACAGAGCCGTTATATGTCGTTTCCTCAAACCTAAAACAACCAGGGTCGCAACATAGACAGCGACACCCGCAGACACTAACAGCGCCATATTGGCAACCCGCTGCCAAACACCCCAGGCAAACCACTGTGACATCTGCACATTCAACCAATAGACACAGAGCATCAGCATCAGACAGGCAGCCAGCAATCTGAACAGCACCAGCAACCACCCGGGTTGCCACTTAAAGACACCTATTTTCAGCAATCCATACAGCAGCAACCCAGCGTTCAAAAATGCCGACATCGACGTTGCAGCCGCCAGACCCACGTGAGCAAAAGGATAGATCAGGACGAGGTTGAATAACATATTGGCCAGCATCGCCTGAATGGCGATTCTGACGGGTGTTTTCATATCCTGACGGGCAAAATAGCCAGGGGCCAATACTTTGATTAACATAAAGGCCAATAGACCACAGGAATAAGCTCGCAAGCTTTGCCCCGCCATCAATATGTCGCGCTCGGTCATGCTACCGTAACCAAACAAAGTCACCAACAGCGGCTCCGCCAACATAAACAGCGCGATAGCCGATGGCAGCCCTATCAGCAAAATCATTCGCAGCGCCCAATCCAAGGTAGAACTAAAAGAATCCATTGATGCCGAGGCACTTTTGCGCGACAAGCTGGGCAATATCACTGTTGAAATAGCAATAGCAAACACTCCCAACGGCAATTCCGCCAGACGATCGGAATAGTACAACCAAGAAACACTACCTGTTTGCAAAAAAGTAGCCAGCACAGTATCTAGCAGCAAATTAATTTGCGCTACCGACACACCAAATAACGCTGGAACCATTAAGGTTAATATTCTTCTGACCCCGGGATCCTGCCAGTCGACCACCGGTTTGGGCAACAAGCTCATACGCAACAAGAATGGCAACTGAAATACTAACTGCACAGCACCGGCCATCAACACACCCCAGGCGAGGGCGACTATTGGCTCTTCGAAATAGGGACTAAGAAAAATAGCGCTGCCAATAAGGCATAGATTCAACAACACGGGAGTAAAGGCGGGCACCACAAAGTGCTCATAGCTATTGAGAATAGCACCGGCAAAAGCGGTCAATGAAATCAACATCAAGTAGGGAAAAGTGATCGCCAACATATGCGAGGCCAACTGAAACTTTTCCTCGGCATGCAGATAAAACCCAGGGGCAAATATGGCAGTCAGCACTGGCGCAGCGACTACTGCCAGCACAGTAATTACCAGTAGCACTAAGCCTAAGCTGCCCGCCACTTTGTTGACTAAACTTTGTACCTCAAAGTGATCGCGCTGAGTCCGGTACTCACTTAACACTGGCACAAAAGCCTGCGCAAACGCCCCCTCGGCAAACAGCCGACGCAGGAAGTTGGGTATTTTAAAGGCGACAAAAAATGCATCGGCACTGCCCGAGGCTCCAAAATAGTTAGCCACAACCACATCTCTGACCAAACCTAACACCCTGGACAGCATCGTCATCATACCCACCAGTAAACTGGAGCGCAGCAAACTGGATTTTGCCTTAATTTCCGAAAACTGACGCCCAGTAACAGCTTTAGCTGTTGCAGCTGACAGTGGCTCTTTTTGCCCCTTATGTTCCACTTATTCGCCTCTATGCAAAGTTAGGTGGGAAATATTACTAGTTGTTGCAGAAAATATCTTGTTTTTATTGACATTGGGCCAATAAATATGAATAATCTCGCCTCTTAATTTACGGCCAACCATTTCGGTTTGCCAACTGTTATTTTCAGGAGCAAGATCATGGCGAATTCCGCAGGATCAAAAAAACGCGCCCGTCAAGCGGAAAAGCGTCGTCAACACAACGCTAGCTTTCGTTCCATGGCTCGCACATACATGAAGAAAGTTGCAGCCGCTATCGAAAGTGGTGACAAGGCTAACGCAGCAGAAATTTTCAAATCTGCACAGCCAGTACTTGACGCATCTGTAGGCAAAGGCATCTTCACTAAAAACAAGATCGCCCGCATCAAAAGCAGACTTAATACCAAGATCAAAGCACTTGCTTAATCTGACATATTAAACTGTGTGACTTGTCACACAGGCATAAAAAAACCGGTTAATACCGGTTTTTTTATGCCTGATACAATCGCGCTACTGCTACAAATACCACCCGCCGAGTAACAGGCTCAAGACAATCTGAGCTAGCTGAGCGCCAGGTTATCGCGGTGTACTAACTCATCCTCATTGACAAAGCCGATAGCAGCAGAGATCTGCCCACTGGACAGACCAAGAATTTTCGCTACATCCACTGAATTATAATTCACCAGACCACGCGCCAACTCACTACCCGCCTCATCCCGCACTAGTACTATGTCACCCCGAGAAAAACTGCCACTGACAGACTTCACCCCCGCTGGCAACAAACTCTTGCCCCGCTGCAGCATTGCAGCAGCGGCTCCAGCATCAACCATCAGAGTACCTTTAACCTGCAGATGTCCTGCAAGCCACTGCTTGCGTGCGGCAACCGGAGAACTAGAAGGCACTATCAGAGTACCAATTTGTTGCCCCTGCCTAATTTTCAGCAGCACATCCTCAACCCTGCCGCTGGCAATCACTGTCACTGCCCCAGAGCGGGCTGCAAGCTTTGAAGAACGCACTTTGGTGGCCATACCACCACTGCCCAATAGGCCGCCATCACCGGCGACTGCAGTGATCATAGGATCATCAGCTCTGGCATGAGAAATCAGAGTTGCCTCAGGATTCGATCTGGGATCAGCATCAAACAGACCGAGCTGATCAGTCAGCAGAATCACCGCTTCCGCTTCGACCAAATTTGCTACTAACGCCGCCAGGGTATCATTATCACCGAACTTTATTTCATCGGTAATCACGGTATCGTTTTCATTGACCACCGGTACTACCCCCAAATCCAACAAGGTACATAAAGTACCCCGAGCATTCAGATAACGCTTACGATTGGATAAATCATCATGGGTTAACAAGATTTGCGCGGTCTGAGTGGCGTGACGCTTAAAATTTGCTTCGTATATCTGCACTAAACCCATCTGTCCGATGGCGGCAGCAGCCTGCAACCGATAAACTTGCGCCGGCCTCTTGCTCCACCCCAGCCTAGTCATACCCTCAGCAATTGCGCCAGAGGAGACCAGCAGAACTTCTACCCCCTGACTCCTAAGTATGACCAACTGATCGACCCAGCGGGCAATCGCCTGGTGATCGAGACCTTTTCCATCATCGGTCAGCAGCGCACTGCCAATTTTTACCACCCATCGACGGGACTGACACAATACAGCACGATCAGCAGACACTCACTCTCTCCTTACTCACTGACGTATTCGACTTCTACATCATAATTATCATCGTCATCATCATCGTCATCACGAGCTGCACGCGCAGCTCTCGCCTCAGTGCGCGCCACCTCACGCAAGTGATTTATATGCTCTCTTGCCTCCGCATCTACAGCTGCGCGCATTGCGTCCTCTTCAGCCAGCATTTCTGGATTTGCCAGCACTGCTACTGCACGTTTATCGAGATAGTCCTGTAGAGCACCAGTCAAAGAGGCAGTACCTTGCTTGGTCATCGCTGAAATTCTATACACAGGACCCTTCCAATCAAGGGCATCAACAACACTCTGACAACGCTCTTCCAGCTCATCTTCTGACACTAAATCGATTTTATTCAACACCAACCAGCGCGGCTGATCAGACAGCGTCTGGCTAAATTTTTGCAGCTCATTAACCGCGATAACAGCTGCTTCTGCTGGCTGTAACTCATCCCAGGGAGCCATATCTACGATATGCAACAAAACTCTGTTGCGAGCTAGGTGCTTAAGAAAGCGGATCCCCAGCCCAGCACCTTCAGCTGCACCCTCGATAATTCCAGGTATGTCAGCGACTACAAAACTACGTCCTTGCTCGGTACGCACCACACCTAAGCTTGGCACTAAAGTAGTGAACGGATAGTCGGCGACTTTTGGCGTAGCAGCAGACACCGCCCGCACAAAAGTGGATTTACCCGCATTAGGTAAGCCTAAAAGACCAACATCAGCCAGCACTTTCAACTCTAACTTAATGTTGCGAAACTCTCCCGGCGAGCCGTTAGAGGTTTGCCGCGGGGCGCGGTTCACCGAACTCTTATAGCGGGTATTACCTAAACCATGAAAACCGCCCTGTGCAATTCTTTCTACCTGGCCGATTTTAATCAGATCAGCCATCACCTCATCAGTATCTATGTCTATGACTGTAGTCCCCACCGGCACCATCAAAGTCAAATCTTCACCTTTTGAGCCAGTACAGTTTCGCCCCATACCCGACTGCCCAGTCTGCGCTTTATGACGCCGGGTAAAGTGAAAGTCAACCAAGGTATTCAAACCCGGATCAGCCTCGACCAATATAGAACCGCCGTCACCGCCATCTCCGCCGTCCGGACCACCTTTGGGTATATATTTTTCACGACGAAAGCTCATGCAACCATTGCCGCCCTTTCCCGCTTCCACTGTTATAGTGGCTTCATCTACAAACTTCATTTAAACCTCCCAAAGATATTCCGAACACTCGCCAACCGCTGCAACACTCAAATTTGCAGCGCTAACAGGCATGTTTTTGCGTATTCACACTTGCATTGTAGTCCTATAACTACAATCAACTGCAAACAGACTTAAGCATTTCACCAACCCGAACAAATACGGCCAAAATAGCCAATTGATTTTAGCACAGCTAAGTACTGCAAAAAAAAGCAACTACAGCGGGACACAGCCAAAAAAAAAGCCCCGCACTGCGGGGCTTTTTTCGGTTAAAAACCTATTACGCAGCTACAATTGTAATGTACTTGCGATTTTTAGGGCCTTTAACTTCAAATTTAACAACACCATCCGCCTTAGCGAATAGAGTGTGGTCTTTACCAATACCTACGTTAGTTCCAGCGTGGAATTTTGTTCCGCGCTGACGAACCAATATATTTCCGGCAAGAACGACCTGTCCACCAAAGCGCTTAACACCTAAGCGCTTGGCATTGGAGTCGCGACCGTTCTTAGTAGAACCACCAGCTTTCTTATGAGCCATGAGTTATCTCCTATATACCAGCTTAAACGCTGATGCCTGTGATTTTAACTTCAGTGTACCACTGACGGTGACCCTGACGTGTCATTGAGTGCTTACGACGACGGAACTTGATGATAGTAATCTTCTCACCACGACCGTGACTTACCACTTCAGCAGTAACCTTCGCACCGCTTACAACTGGCTCACCCACTTTAATTTCGTCGCCATTCCCAACCATCAGAACGCGATCGAAATCGAAACTAGATCCTGCTTCAACAGTCAACTTCTCTAGCTTTAGAGTATGACCTTCTTCTACACGGTATTGCTTACCGCCGCTTACAACTACTGCAAACATATTTCTCTCCAAGTTACGCTTGTCCGGCTACTAAAATGGAACCTGCTTCTAATGGCACGCCATATAACAGGGAGCTAAAGGTTGGACAAGCTTAGGGCGCGAGATTTTATAGTAAAAGACCCCAAAGCTCAAGCCTTAATTCAATCATAAATACAGCAACTGACAGAGACTCTACCAGAGCGTTGACTAAATCGCCGAAAACTCACCTGCGACAACGCCATCAAAGATTAATTATCAATAGATTGCAGCCCATTTAAAGGTGCGACAGCAGCGCAGCGCTTGACAGAGACTTAACCACGCCATAGCATTCGCGTAACTAATAAAATATTGAATAATTCTATATGCAGCCACATCAGCTAAATCCAGAGATAGATCCGCAGTTCAGCGCCGTCAATGATTACATTATAAATCACTTGGGCTCCAATGTGCCGCTGGTAGAAAAAATAGGCCACTATATAGTTCGAAGCGGCGGCAAAAGATTTCGCCCGCTGCTGGTATTGCTGGCAACTAACGCCTGCAACTATCCTAAGCAGGACACGCAAACCGATCACATTAAACTGGCTGCAGTGATAGAGTTCATTCACACTGCCACTTTATTACACGACGACGTGGTAGACGGCTCCGACTTAAGGCGCGGCAAAGACACCGCAAATGCCAAATGGGGTAATGCTCCCAGCGTATTAGTCGGAGATTTTCTGTACTCGCGAGCCTTCCAGATTATGGTAGAAATTGGCCAACTCAAAATAATGGACATTATTTCTAACGCCACCAACGTCATCGCCGAGGGCGAAGTACTGCAACTACTTAATAGCAGAAACCCCGATCTCAGTGAAGAGGATTACATGAAGGTAATCATAGGTAAAACAGCCATGCTGTTTGAAGCCGCGACTGAGACAGGCGCTGTGTTGGCAGGAGCCCCACCCGCCCAGCAGAGCGCTCTGCAACTTTACGGCCGCCATCTGGGCATTGCCTTCCAGCTAGTAGATGACGTCATGGATTATTTATCCAGTGCTGAAGAGATGGGTAAAAACACCGGTGACGACCTGGCTGAAGGAAAAGCGACACTGCCATTAATCCAAGCAATGAAAGAGACCGATGCAGAAAACCGCAAGCTGATCAGAAAAGCTATTCGCGAGGGAGGACTGGAAGACCTGCAACCGGTTTTGGCCGCAGTTAAAGCCACTGGCGCTATTGAGTACACGCAACAAAAAGCACAACAGCAGTCTCAATTGGCCATTGACAGCCTCGCCGGGGTTCCAGATTCAAGCTTTAAAGACACTTTAATCACCCTCGCCAAGCTAGCCGTAGAGAGAAATTCTTAGGCTTCATATTTTCTTAACGTACCACGCAGCAGTGAAGAACCCTTTACTGCCGCGTCTTATAACCCCTCTTTTTGTCACAGCCAGCCGACAGTACCGCCCTACCAATACTCAGCTATTACACTCTAAACAGAGCCTAACTGGCTAGTTCTGGCTGACCCAGACTGCATGTAGCACCGACAGCGTCACAATCAACGATGCTGTAAACTGCTGATTTTACTTGTTTAAATTTTTTTTGCCGTATTTTACGCTGTTGATATTGGTTTTTTCTTGGGTAAATGGTGCCTAAGCGCACCACAATCGGTATAATCTGCCGATAATTCATAAGATGAGAATACTTTTTCACATGACTAGACCTTCTTCATTTAATCGCGACGAGCTATTGAGCTGTGGCAATGGTGACATGTTTGGCCTTGGCAATGCCCGGCTTCCTGTAGGCAACATGTTAATGATGGATCGCGTCACCAGCATCAGTGCTGATGGCGGCGAATTTGGCAAAGGCGAAATCATCGCAGAACTGGATATTAATCCCGATCTATGGTTTTTTGATTGCCATTTCCCAACTGACCCTGTGATGCCTGGCTGTCTGGGACTAGATGCAATGTGGCAGCTGGTTGGTTTCTACCTGGGCTGGAAAGGCAACCCTGGTAAAGGGCGAGCGCTGGGATCAGGTGAAGTGAAGTTTTTTGGCCAAGTACTGCCTACCGCCAAAAAAGTGACTTATAAAATCACCATCAAGCGCTTAATTGAACGCAGGTTAGTGATGGGTATTGCCGACGCAGTTATGGAAGTTGATGGCAAAGAAATCTACTCGGCAAAAGACTTAAAAGTTGGACTATTCCAATCTACTGAAGACTTTTAAGTAACATTATTCTCAACGACATTTTAGACAGGAGATACCCAATGAAACGCGTAGTAGTTACAGGTATGGGCATCGTATCTTGCATAGGCAAAGATAAAGAAGAAGTTTTAGAGTCGCTGAAAACCGGCCGCTCTGGAATCAAATTCCAAGAAGAATACAAAGAGAAGGGCTTTCGCAGCCACGTCGCTGGCAGCATCGAAGATTTCGATATCGAGACCTTGATCGACCGTAAACTACGTCGTTTTATGGGCAATGCAGCGGCATACTCTTACGTCTCCATGCAGCAAGCTATAGAAGATGCCGGCCTCAGCGAAGATCAAGTATCTAACGTACGCACTGGCTTAATCGCCGGTTCAGGTGGCGCATCCTCTGCCGATATTATCGAAGCTGCAGATATTTTGCGCGACAAAGGTGTTCGCCGTGTCGGCCCGTACCGTGTCACCCGCACTATGGGTAGCACAGTATCAGCTTGTCTGGCGACCCCGTTCAAAATCAAAGGTGTCAATTACTCTATTACATCTGCCTGCGCCACCAGCGCACATTGCATCGGCAATGCTATGGAGCAAATCCAGCTGGGCAAGCAAGACATCGTCTTTGCCGGTGGCGGTGAAGAACTGCACTGGTCTCTGAGCGTAATGTTTGACGCTATGGGCGCACTCTCCAGCAAGTACAACGATACACCTGAAAAAGCTTCTCGCGCCTACGACGCCAATCGCGATGGATTTGTAATCGCTGGCGGCGGCGGTATGTTAGTCATCGAAGAGTATGAACATGCCAAGGCTCGTGGCGCTAAAATTTACGCCGAGCTAGTGGGCTACGGTGCCACATCAGATGGCTATGATATGGTCGCCCCATCCGGTGAAGGTGCTGTACGTTGCATGCAACAGGCAATGAGCACTGTCGATGGCAACATCGATTATATCAACTCTCACGGCACTTCCACTCCCGCTGGAGACATGCAAGAGCTTAAGGCCATGAAGCAGACCTTTGGTGACAATATGCCACCAGTGAGCTCTACTAAGTCTCTGACAGGTCATTCACTTGGCGCTACTGGTGTCCAGGAAGCTATCTACTGCATATTAATGCAACAGAACAACTTCATTTGCGCATCTGCAAATATTGAAGAAGTTGATCCCGAAGCTGCCGAGCTGCCTATTGTGCAACAGCGCCAAGATGGCGTTGACCTGCAGCGCGTAATGTCTAACAGCTTTGGCTTTGGCGGTACCAACTCTACATTGGTATTCCAGAAGATATAAGCATTTAGCTACACGCTTTTAAGAGCCTCAGTGATGGGGCTTTTTTGTGCCCGCAAGGCTCATTTTTGCCAGACAGAGGCCCGTACAGTCCGGGTCAGAGGAATGTAAATGACAGAACTACAAGTAACAGATTTAGTGATTGGCGAGGGTAAGGAAGCGGTTAAAGGGGCTTTAATAACAACCCAGTACCGAGGCTATCTGGCAGATGGCAGTCCATTTGATTCTTCCTATGATCGTGGCCATCCATTTCAATGCGTTATAGGTACCGGCCGGGTCATCAAGGGCTGGGACCTGGGTATAATGGGCATGAAAGTAGGCGGTAAACGCAAACTAGAGGTACCTGCTGCACTGGCTTATGGTGAGCGCAAAATGGGCGATAAAATCCCGGCGAATTCTGATTTGAGTTTCGAGATTGAACTACTGGAAGTACTGACCAGAGACGATTAGAGAGGCAGCCTGTAACCATAGACTAAAACGCCAGCTAGACAACATGAGCGGCGCACCAAGAGCGACAAATACTTATATCAAGCGTATTTGCCGCTTAGCGGTTTATCAGCTACCCAGTTTTTTAGCCAACTGCTGCTCCAGTTTGTGCTTGTAAGGCCTGATCCAGAATTCCGCCAACAGTATTGCATACAGAATCGGCATCATCGCTTCAACCACTAACACGTTTATAGCTGTCAGCCTTTGTGGAGCGTGCAGGGCTACGGTCAACAAATAAACCAGGGCGGTGACAAAAGCCACAGTGTACAAATATTGGCAGATATTTTTCGCCTGGATAATTGCAGCATTAAAACTGCTGATTTTAGTTTGAGGGCTCACTTTAATCAGAATGTTATTAAAGAAATTAAGGGTCTCTTTTACCCCCACTGAATTACACGACAGCATTAACACCAGCCCATCGATAATCGAAACTGTGGCTATTTCCCATATCCCAGATGTATTAGTAAAACTGTAAAAGATAATAGGCAGGCCAATCAGCAAACACAAAAAACCGAGAACACCTGACAACTCGAATTCTGGATTAGCTGCATCTTTCTCGGCAACTTGATTTGCCAGTTCAGCCGGGGATATTTCAAATGCAGACGCCAGCGCCATGGTTGAATCCAGCGAGCAGTCTCCACTACTTTCTATTCTCTGTACTGTACGGGTACTGAGCCCGCTGATAGCCGATAGCTGCTCTTGTGACCAACCGCGTTCTTTACGTAATAATTTTAACTGCTGTGTAGAAATTGTCATATTGATAACTCCGCTGTCTATTGTGAGAGCCACAGATTAAAATTTATCTGATTATTCTGACACGACAACGACACGACAGTTGCACGACAAGCCTCATAAGCAGATGAAATTTAGACCCCGACAACTGCCTAATCCAGCAGCAGAACTCTGCAAGCGGTAATGCAGAAGCTGACAGCAACTACCAAAGCAGCGCAGTGCACAAATGATATTGACGAGTAGAAGCTCAAATAGCTATACGTCGATTTGAATGAATAAAAAATGCCCTAGCAACTGGCTGCTAGGCCAGCTGATCTAACTCTTGCATCTGCGCCTTTAGCCAATCAACCGACTCGGCGTGCAGTTCACTGACACCACGATCTTGTGTGAGAATAGGCTTGCCGATACGCAAAGTAATAGTACCCGGTTTTTTCAACAGTGCTTTACCCGGCCAAAACAGCCCTGCATTGTGTGCCATTGGCACAAGTGGCACCGCTGCACTGGCAGCCAGCATAGCTCCGCCTTTGTTGAACACTCCCATTTCCCCAGTCGGCAGACGTGTTCCCTGCGGGAAGATAATGACCGGCACACCACGCTCCAATCGCTCTTTGCCCTGGCCTAATAGCTGTTTCAAAGCGCCGCGCTTTTTACTGCGATCTATAGCGATAGGCTCAAGCAGCGCCAGTGCCCAGCCAAAGAATGGAATTTTCAGCAACTCTTGCTTTAATACAATGGACTGAGGTCGGATCAGAGTTTGAAAAAAGATAGTCTCCCACTCACTTTGATGATTGGCTATCACCACATAAGCACCTGCCTCAGGTAAGTTTTCCCGGCCTTCGACTTTCACTTTGATGCCGCAACAAGCCCTGACCCAAAATACATAGAAAAAATTGAGCGTAGTTACAAAACGAAAGCGGCGCTCGAAGGGCAACCAGCGTGCGACAACCACACAAATTAAACCATGCACTATAGTGGCCAGATAAAAGGCTGTGTAATAAATTATCGCGCGTACAAAACTTACAACTTTATTCACTTGCGTATCCTAATAAACCTACTGACTAACCACCAGTAACCGGTGGAAAAAAGGCCACTTCGTCGCCCGGCTGTAATAAGTGCTGGGCATTGACCATTTCCTGATTTACCGCATACAAGGTACTGACGTTGCCCAGTGCGCTGCTCCACTTTTCTCCACGCTCTCGCTGCAACCAGCTCGATAAATCTGCGACATTTAAAACATCTGCTGGTATATCTAAGGCCTCGTCAGCCAGGCCTAATTGTTCACGAATACTGGCGAAATAACTTATTTTTATCACTCTCAACTCTCCGCTTGCCAGTGACCGCTCTTACCACCGAGCTTTTCCAGCAATTTTAAATTTTGTATTTGCATGCCTTTATCCACGGCTTTACACATATCGTAAATAGTCAGCGCTGCAGTGCTAGCTGCCGTCAGCGCTTCCATCTCTACACCGGTCTGCCCACACAATCGGCAAGTAGCTGTGATAGTGACCAGATTCTTATCTGCCTGTAACGCTAAGTCGACATTCACTTTGGTTAACATTAACGGATGGCACATGGGAATTAGTTCACTGGTTTTCTTAGCCGCCATAATTCCGGCAACCCTGGCCACAGCCAATACGTCGCCTTTTTTATGCCCGCCACTGGCAATCAGAGCCAAGGTCTGTGGCAGCATATGCACTTCAGCGTAAGCGGTGGCTTCTCTGGTAGTCACTGACTTTTCAGTGACATCAACCATCTGCGCGTTGCCATTGGCATCTAAATGAGTCAGTTCAGACATCGCGTTTCTCCTGGGGATTATTCTTATCAACTATCTGCTGATTGAGGTAAGGCTTAGCGTAGGCGGAAATAGCGATAGCTTTTTCAGCCTCTGTCAGTTCGGCAAATCTAGCCGCGAATTGCTGCTGCTTCAACTCACTAATGTTCTGTATCTGGCCTGCGGCAATCAGGTTCGATTCGTGCAGTTTATAATTACCCTGGATCTGGCTATCAATCTCTAGTGCCAAGGCGGCGGGTTCCTCCACATCACCTTCGAGCACATCGCCAAAATGCACGTGCACATCCCCTTTAAAACCGGTAATACCAGCGACTATACTCTCAATATCTTCAAATTCGCTCTTAGCATAAGTGGCACCGCTCGCTTTTACAGCCAGCTCTTTAGCTTTGGCGGTGTCGCAGGGATCAAACTCATATGAAATAGACACAGGAACGATGCTTAAGCGCTGGGTCATCTGTGCAAATGAACGCTGTTTACGCTGTGACATATACAACATTTTCAGCAGCGCCGCATCGGTCTTGTCATCACCATCTTTGGCCCGCCCCTCGCGTTGCGCTATCCAGATAGATGTTTCATCAGAGACCAGGCTGTGGTCTATATATGAGGATAATTGAGTAAGGGCTTTCATCATTTCCCGCGGCGCCTTAGCTGAGCGCTTGACGATAAAGCTTTTATTCAGACGCATCAGATCTGCCACGTAATCTTTTTTCAGTAAGTTATCACCGATAGCAATACGCACTGTCTGCATTTCTTTGTGATACAACATCCAATTGAGAAAAGCGGGGTCCATCGCGATATCACGATGATTGGAAATAAACAGATAGGCGCCGTCTTGCTCTAAGTTTTCTATTCCCGAACAAGTAATTTTGCTGGTCGTGCGGCCGATCATCTTCTGCATAAATTCGGCCACTATCGACTGAAAATCTCGCACTGTCTCTATATCGCCAAACTGGCGGGCCATGCCAATGCGCACGACTGATTTAGTTATTCCTGGCAGCCACTGATAAAGTTTAGGGAACTTGTAATGAGAGATAGCACCCACTAGCTCATCATTATGCAACAGACTATCGAGAACAGCGGACACTTCAGTATCTTTATAGGGGCGAATATCACTGTAGGGATCTTGAGTAGAGTTCACGGAGCTATTTAACCTGGCTGATATAAAGCCGCCTATTCTAGCGGTTCACTGCAGTTATTGCACTTTTTTGACTAATAAAGGAGCGGTTGTCTGTATCACCACTGCACAGGCGCCGTTTTTTAGGCCAATAACTCAGAAAAGGGAATGAAATCCACCAGCTCGCCGCTTTGAATCACTGCATCTGCAGGTATCACTATCAAACCATTGGCTCGACTGGCAGTGGAGAGCATGCCAGAGCTTTGGTTTTTAAACGGCTGTACTTCACCCTCACTGTAACGCGCGCGCAAATACTCTTCTCTGCTGCCCGATTTTAAATGCTCAAAAGCCGCTATTACTTTGAATTTCATCGGCTTCACCACTATCCCGCCTTGTAGCTTCGTCATGTAGGGCCTGGCGAACAGACAAAAGGTGATCAACGCAGAAGCGGGATTGCCAGGCAGGCCAAAAATAGGCGTGCCATTAACCCTGCCATAGGCCAGTGGTTTTCCGGGCTTTAATTTAATTCGCCACATATCCAGCGTACCTAAACTGTCCACCGCCGCCTTAATATGATCTTCTTCACCGACAGAGACACCCCCGGTACTGATAATAAGATCCGCAGAATCAGCGGCTATAGCAAGTGCCTTTTGAGTCGCCGCAAAAGTATCAGCGACTTTGCCTAAATCTACAACTTGCATTCCCAACTGGGTAATCAAAGCCGTTAGCATGGCGCGGTTAGAGTTATAAATCTTACCGGGAGCAATTGGTTCACCCGGTTCCAGCAATTCATCGCCGGTGGATAAAATGGCTATTTTTAGCGGTTTATAGACTGATAATAGATCTATCCCCGCCGATGCCAGAACGCCTATATCAGCTGCTTGGAGTTTCTTACCCAACGGCTGCAATAACTCTCCGCGTTTTAAGTCCTGCCCCCTGGGGCGAATATTCTGCCGATCTTTAATACCGGCCGGTAAATGTACGCCAGCAGCATCAACGGTAACCTGCTCTTGCATTATTATCGCATCTGCACCACTGGGAATCTCCGCGCCTGTGAATATTCTGGCGACACTAGCAACTGTCAGCGGCTGGGGATCGTCTCCCGCTGCTATTCTCTGAGATTGTGGCAATATTGTAGCGCCGTCAACATTGAGGCTCGCCATAGCGACAGCATACCCATCCATACTGCTGTTATCTTGTGGTGGTACATCCACCAGCGCTGTCGGTTGCTGCGCCAAAACTCTACCTAGGGCATTTTTTAGATCAACTTGTTCAATAACAAGGTCGGTTTCTACATCAGCCAGTAGTTTTTCCAGGGCCTGGGTTACCGGTATTAGCGGCTTAACTTTAAAATCTGCATTTGCTACAACTTCAGTCATGTCTATTCTCATCATAAGCAGTTAAAATCACTGCTATTGTTCTAATCTAAGTTGCCAGCGTGGGCCGATCACTCGCTTTCAATGCCAGCAACAGATAAATCAATCAGGGCTCAATATAGGGCTCATTTCATAACTAATATCTACACTCAATCAGAGCGAGCCGAAAACCATGTATATAATTTTAAAGCACAGTCACTTAAGCTTGATGTTAATTAGTGTCAGTTTGCTGATCATCCGCACTCTGGCAGTCACTGTTAACGCACAATGGCTACAGAAAAAGTGGGCTAAAATACTACCACATGTAATAGATACTCTGTTGCTCTTGAGCGCCATTGCCCTGATGATAACAATTGAGCAATACCCAGGTGCCGATCATTGGTTGAGTGCCAAAATTATCGCTTTATTTGGCTATATCACCTTTGGCACACTGGCTATTAAAGGCAATAAAAATGCCGCATCCAGAATTGGTATGCTACTAATCGCATTATCTTTTATTGTCTATATGATGATCGTAGCTATCAGCAAAAATCCTATGCCCTGGATAAGCTAATCAGGTTTAGAGCGCGATTATAAAACTGCTAAATCGTCGCTCTAATCGCTGTAAATAGCATCCATCACTTTGTTTAATTCTGTGCGCCACGGCCGCTGGTGAATGCCAAAATTTCGCAACAGCTTTTTACAATTGAGTACCGACGAGGCCGGGCGTTCGGCATTGGCGTATAACTCTGTGCGCGGTACTGATCTTAAACTCTGGGTCACTAGCTGCTCTTGCTGCTTGGCCCGATCATAGATCGCCTCTAGAAATTTATATCGGGTACTCACTTCTGCACCGCAGTAGTGGTAGGTCCCCCAGGCGTCTGCGCCGTCGTTTAACTGCCTTATTACGGCAAAGATAACTCTGGCAATATCTGCAGCAGATGTCGGGCAGCCCACTCTGTCATCCGCCGCGTACATCATCGATTGCGTGCGCGCCTGCGCCAATGAGCGGGTAAGAAAATTCTCACCCCACTGCGAAAAAAGCCAACTGACCCGCAATATAAAATGCTGCTGCAAATGCTTGCGTAACATTTCTTCACCTTCCCATTTACTCTTACCGAAAATGCCCAGCGGAATTGTCTGATCATCTTCTGTATAGCCACTGGCATAGTGGCCATCGAATACATGGTCTGTAGATAAATGGATCATTGGAATGTTTTTTTCAGCGCAAACTTGCGCCAGAATTGACAGAAAATCGCGATTAAACAAATAACACAAATCTACTTTTTTCTCACTGACCACTACCGAATTATAACCCAGCGTATTGACCACAAAGTCGGGATTACTCTGCTCTAACACATGAGCAACGACTTGCTTATCCCGCAAATTTGGCGCATTTGAACTAGCCCCTACCACTTCAAAAACGCCGTCACTGTTATCAGCTGCCAACAGTGCTCGGCCGACTTGCTCTTTCGGCCCTGTCACTAATATTTTTATCGGTTTACTACTGGACCATTGAAGCATTAGATACCTATCACAACTGTATTGGAAAGATTATGTTTAGCACTGAGAGAGTCGCAATCAAGTGAGTGAAGATAGAGTTTTAACTATGGCCCGGACTTCATTTTCGACTGTCGCTACTTTAGAGCGATTGCTCTTCAGACACCAGACAAACACCGATTTATTTTACTTTTTAACATCTGTCGGATACCTATTAGTTGTTAACCGCTGCTGCTAACATTTCCGAATCAATCCGCCCTACAGCTTTGCCACTTTGGTTAGTGACCAGTGCATTATAAGAATCCGCACTTAACATACTGTGCAGTACTTCCCTGACAGTGTCGTCTTCTTGAACGACCACTGTATTGCTAAAATCTGGGCTGGTTTGTAATTGTGAATCCATTATCGAGCGCGCCCGCAATACACCCGTGCGATTAACATCAGCGACAAACCTCCTCACATAGTCGTCTGCTGGGTGCAGCAAGATATTGTCAGCACTGCCCTGCTGAATTAATTGACCCTGATTTAAAATCGCGATCCGATCACCAATTTTTAATGCCTCATCTAAATCATGGGTTATAAATACAATAGTTTTTTTCAACTCTCTTTGTAGCTCCAACAATACATCTTGCATATCAGAGCGGATCAGTGGATCCAAGGCGCTAAAAGCTTCATCCATCATTAAGATGTCGGCATCACATGCCAGAGCCCTCGCAAGCCCCACTCGCTGTTGCATTCCCCCGGAGAGTTGGGCCGGATAATTTTTTTCATAACCTGCCAGGCCAACCCGCTCCAGCCAGTAGTAACTGCTGCGTTTAATCTGTGTTTCGCTCTTTCCTTGTATCTGTAAACCAAAACTGATGTTATCTATCACAGTACGGTGTGGCAGCAGGGCAAAGTTCTGAAAAACCATTGCGGTCTTTTGCTGCCTGAAGCGCCGCAATTGCCCCGCACCCATGTTGCAGACATTTTCCCCATCGACCAACACTTCCCCCGCAGTTGGCGCAATCAATCTATTAATATGGCGTATTAACGTTGATTTACCGGAGCCGGAAAGCCCCATGATCACCTCAATAGAGTGCTCTTTAAGCTCCATATTGATGTTATCTAGGGCCAGTACATGTCGATGTTTGGTCAATAGTTCATTTTTATCCATTCCCTGCTGAACCAACTGCAGCATTTTTTTAGGCGACCTGCCAAATACCTTTGACAAATTTACGATCTGTATTTTTGGCTGTTTATTCTTATCCATTGTGATCACCCTGGCGATGCTGCTGTATTCGCCTGCCGTATTGTTGGGAAACCCGGTCAAATATTATCGCGATGGCAACAATGGCAAAACCATTGAGTAAGCCCATAGAGAAGTACTGGTTGGTGATGGCCTTTAATACTGGCTGCCCCAATCCCTTCACTCCTATCATAGAGGCGATGACCACCATCGACAGCGACATCATAATTGTTTGATTGACACCGGCAAAAATCGAAGGCAGTGCCAATGGCATCTGGATGTTTACCAATTTTTGCCAGCCGCTACAGCCATATGCATCGGCAGCTTCTATAACATCCGGGTCCACCTGGCGAATTCCCAGATTCGTCAGGCGCACTATAGGAGGCAAAGCATAGATGATCACGGCTATTAGGCCAGGTACTTTACCGATACCCAACAACATCACCACCGGAATCAAATACACAAAGCTGGGCATGGTTTGCATCACATCGAGTATAGGTGAGATAAGCGCCTGCAATTTATTGGAGCGCGCCATGGCTATGCCTATAGGAATACCGATGGCAATGGCAACTATAGTGCAAACTGTGATTATGGATAAAGTACGCATGGTATCTTGCCACATGCCCAGATAACCTATCAGGGTGAAAGCTAGAATGACCCCAACGACAATTTTCCAACTGCGACTGGCCAAAAAAGCCAGAGCGGCGCAAATGGCGATCATTATCGGCCAGGGTGTACTGAGTAACAGCCTCTCGCTGAAAATAAGGAATTCAAGTAACGGATCAAAAAATCTTTCTAAACTCTCACCGTATTCTTGGGTGAAATTTCGAAAGCTCTCATCGATAGATTTACGCAAGCTGCGTAAATCTGCTCGGGACATACTGGGGAATTCAGACCAACTCACTACATCTACCTCTAGCAATAGACTAGCTAGCCCGATGACTATATACCAGCTAATCTTTTAGCTGCGCTCAAATATTACGCAACACCATCAATGTAATCACTCACTAGCCTGCCATAGCTCTTATTGCATGAGCTATGGCCAAACTAGTAAAGTAAAACCGGTTAACTTCAGAGTGCCTTTTTAACCTTCTCGGCGACATCCGCAGGTACCCAGCTAGACCAGAGTGGCTGGTTATTTTTTAGAAATTCGTAGGCCGCATCTTCACCATTAGCTTGGTTTGCATCCATATAAACCAGAACCGGCCCTACTTGAGCTGAGCTATAAGCACGTTTGTTTAGATAGTCCATAATCTCTGGATTGGCCTTGGCAAACTTAGTCACTACCACTGTGTTTACTTGGGATGCTGTCCAGCTGGAGCGCTGTGGGTTCTCGCAGTCTGCGGTAGCCAAACATTCATCCCAATGTTTTTTGTCAAAGTCGGTGGCAAAATCTAATTTTTTCAAATTGTATTTACTGACATTGACCGTCGGTTGCCAGTAGTAACCAAACCAAGCCTCGCCTCTTTGCGCGGCTTTGGCTATGGCACCATCTAAACCAGATGAAGAACCCGGGTCAATAACAGCGAAGCCAGCCTTAGCGAGATTGAAGGCACTGGCTTTGACCAAATTAGTGTTAACCGTTTCACAGCCCCAACCCGACGGGCAATTCATGAAGGCCCCTTTGGAGGCATCCTCTTTTGAGGGGAAGAGCTCTGGATGCGCCAGTACGTCATCGACGGTTTTTAGCTCTGGGTGTGCCTTCGCTATCGCCTCAGAAATGAACCACCCTTCAGAGGCGTCAGAGACTAGCTGCACTCCTACCGTCAAATCGCCTTTTTGCTCCGCAGCTTTCATTCTCACTGAAACGGCGTTGGTCCAAAATTCTGGGGCTATGTCCGGTTGTCCTTTAGCTTCCATCGAGGCGAAAGTCGTATTGGTGGCGCCAGGTACTAACTCAACGTTGCAACCATAGCCTTCGGTTAAGATTATTTTGTCGAGGTTGGCGGCGAACTCAGCGGAGGCCCAATTCATTTCAGCAATAGTGACAGTGCCGCATTGCGCCCAAACCTGAGAAGAAGATAAAACTATTGCAGCAGTTAACAGTGTTCGTTTGGTAATAGATGAGAATGACATCTTAAACTCCATGTATTATTTATCGCGAAGAGCAAAACTCTTGTTATTATTATCAGACACATTCAGTGCCAGTCTAAGACGTGCACTGGCATAGATTATGACTGCAATTAAACTCTCGAATAAGCATTCAAACACTTATGCACAATTTTTTTACTACGAGCAAGTAATAGTACATAACTTACTGTTTCTAAAATCGTACTGGCTTAAACAATAGCCATGCAAGAGTGACTAGTGCTTAGAATTTTCACACTAACCTTTATATCATTGCACAAAAATAGTTCAGATAACAATCACCACTGCCTTAATCCCGCTCTCATCCCAGCAGTCCAGATCAATACAGGTTCAGTTTGCAGCGACAGGAAAACTATCAGCAAGCCTGCATCTAAGCGGCTTAACGCCTATGAGCAGAAAAGAATTATTCAGCCTCTATATACCTTAATCAGCAGTGTTATACCTCCCTTAATAACTTGTTAATGATACTTTTGTACTCAACAATGAAGAGCTTAGTTATAGTGCTGAGGGATATTCACCCTTAATTTTGTAGCTAGCAGCAAAGTTGATAGTGGTTAGACATAATGAGATTGGCACTGGCCACGATACGAAAGACAGCGGTTATTTCTGCCAATTTATCTAACAAAACCACAGAGAAAAGCCTTTCTGACCACGCATGAGATGCAGTACTCGTAAGGGGGGGGGCTTCGCAACAGATCTGTTGCACGCGGGCACGAGTCATATTTACCTCGCTCAGAGATCATCACCTCTGGATTACTGCTTAAGTCTATATATCCTTAGGGCGGCCAGATCATAGCAACCGGTACCTCGGAGGAAATGGCGGCGGATGAGCACTCATCTTGAAACCCCTGCTTAAGCGCTTGAGTCGACAGATAAAGAGGCTGCAGAGCATTCACTCTTGATATATGCGCGGTGCAGTCCCTCAAATCTCTGTTATAGCGGTAGTGTTAACGGCACTCCTGCAAAGAAACATTGATGCGGTTCACTCTTCATCACATCCTGCCTGATGCCATGTAGCATGCTGGATTGGAGCGATCCCCATTATTGATATTATCGAACTTACGAACGGCATTACCCAACCGGCAAAGTACCCTTTGCAAATAAGTCACCGGCGTTGTGTTTTTGCTCATTCTGGAGCAGCCGAGGAGCCAGATATAGGTATTGCTGCGTTTGGCGAAGCCTGAATCCTGTCAGCAATAAGCTTTCTTTTACATCACTGTCCAGGCTTTGAAGCGTTTGCTGCACAGCGTTAGTTATCGCTGGGCGGTGCTGGGCCTGGGCGCTGATCCATGGCAGACAAGGGGTAGGCTGGCTCAGCCCCAACACTTGTAATTGTCGGGCGGCGGGTTCATAACACTTTGCCAGGGCCCAACTAACCGCGTCGATGCAGGTTATCTCGGCCTGGCCTTCAGCCAGTAATTGAATTGAACGCCGGTGGCTGCCGGACAGGCTCAAACCAGTCAGAGCACCGGCCGGTAAACTCTGCAGCAGCGCTGAGTAGCCGGATTGGGAATCCCGGGCATTGACCACCCCATGCAGGCCCGATTTAGTCGGCTCCACACGGGCGCCCGCTGCCAGTAGCCCGGTATAGTCTTCGACGCATAAACCGGGCGCCAGCAACAGCACACTGTAATAATCCCCGGCCTCACAATCCAGCTGATAGCAGGGGCTGCCCAGTAAGCTAACCCGTTCGTGCAAGCCCTGTGCGAATGGCAGGCCGCAGGTCTGGCCGAGCAACAACTCAGGGCTAAGCCACTCTTTAAACGGGTCGGCGCTACGGCTTAAACGTTCAGGTACTGGGTATGGAGTCGGTAAGTAATCGCGCAGGGCTTCGCCTAGGCGCTGCCATAGTCTGTCATGCTGGTCTCGCAGCTCCGGCCAGTCGTACATAGGTAATTGGGCGATCATAATCGAGCTTCCCCACCTGCCTGAATCTCATCACTGCCAAGGGGAACCATCTGCGGGTGCTGGACCGGCTCTTTGGCCTGCCACATGTACTCGCCGAATACCTCCCGATAGCTGGCGTATCGGTATCCCTGATTGGCCTCCAGAAAGGCCTCCCGATCAGCGTAATACAACCCCGGCAACCGGTACCAGGCTACCCCTGGATGCCGATGGTGTACCGCATGGAAATTATTATTCAAAAACAACAACGCCAGCAGCCCCCTGTCTTCAACCACCACGGTGCGCGCCGCCACCGAAAAGTGTGCGCGATGCTCCAGAAAGGTCCGAATTTTCAGGATCGACAAGGCAAGATAGGCAACCAAAAGGTAGGCTAATAGGTTAATCTGCCAGACAGATAACAACCAAAGCATCGGCACCAGAGCGACAAAGTGCAACACATAAGCGCGAACCACCTCCCAGTCTCCGTCCAGCATAGCTCGTGCATCGGCCCTATAGCCCAGCCATATCGACAGTGCCGGACCCACCAACATGCGCCCCACCAGACTGTTATTAAAGCTATAGATATCGCGCAACGCAGTGGGCAGTTTCTGCCAACGCTGTGGATCCTGGTAGTGACTTTCCGGGTCGGCGTAAGGATCTGTGAGATGCTCGTCACGGTGATGGATCAAGTGTAAATCACGAAATCTCTGGTAGGGTAAAAACACCCCCAGGGGCATGAATATCAGCGCTTCATTAAAGGCAGCCCAGCGGGTTGGATGGCCGTGTAGTACTTCGTGTTGCAAAGATGAGTGCAATGCCAATAACAACGGCAGCGCCAGCCACACCAAAACGAAACTGACCTGGCTAAACAGCACCAGTAGCCAGAGTAAATAACAGCCTATAATCAGAGCCAGGGTTGGCCATTCGATACGCAGCTTGGTCTTTGAACTCATGCACTCCTCCTTAGTAAGTAACTTCAGAGTAGGCCTACAGCCTCAAGCACGCTATTGGTGTATTTGTAATTTTTATACTTTATTTACACCTAAATCTTGTTCATACAATTTTTATAAGCTTTAATCATTTAAATACTACATTATTGTATTTATATGACAAACATGAATAAAAGGATTTAAAAGGCCTATGGATAAACGTGATATTGCCCCGGTATTTCGGGAGCGTTTGCTGCAGTTGCAACAGCAGTCGGGATTAAACCCCAGCGAATTCGCCCGTCAATGCCAGCTGGACCGTTCCGCCATGAGTCAGTTTCTCGACCCAGGCAACCTGCGACTTCCCAGAGCCGAAGCGCTGATGCGCATCGCCAGCGCCCAGGGGGTCTCGATAGACTGGTTACTGGGCGCGGTCGGCGCCAAAGACGGTAGCCAGCAGATTGCCAGCAGCAGCGCCATCGAACTGGTCGACGACAGTGCCCAACGCTCGCCTCTGACCCAGTGGCGTGAAGAAATCAGCGGCGGCAAAACCCGCTACATACCTGCCTACTTGCCCGATATGCTCAGCCTGCCGGAACTGGTCAACCATGAACTGGAACCGCACCGGGCCTCCTCGCGTTACAGCTTCGGGGAAGAACTGCTGCACGATGTTAAAAAACGCGGCAATGACCTGGAAATTTGCCTGCCGGTGCAAGCACTGCAAGAGCTGGCACAGGGCTACGGCATCTGGGTAGGTATTCCCAAACACCTGCGCGCTAAACAGCTGGACTACATGGCCGACCTAATCGATAGCCACTACCCTACCCTGAGGGTGTATTTTTACGACCGGCTCAAACACTACTCCGCGCCATTAACCGTCTTTGGAAATCAAAGAGCGGTGGTTTACTTGGGCGGCAGTTACTTAGTAGTTACTGGCAGCGAGCAGGTCAGCGGCCTCTCAAAACACTTCGACCACATGGTACGAATATCTCATTTATTACCCCACCAAACCGCCCAGACCTGCCGAGATATGAAAGTCGGGGCAGGTTAAATTTAATGTATTACTCCAGCCTCGTTCAGGACTTTCTAGCATTCGAAAAATGCACGCAGGTAACAGAGTTGCGCCCCACTGTTGATTTGATGAACAAATAGCTCGTCCTGACCGATTTGTCCGTCGCCAGGCGCACCCGCCAACGGCTGATTTAGCGCAGCTAGGACAGGTTTAGGGTGCCTGTGGCTAACTGTAATTCAAACATGGTTAACCTCCATCAATGCTTATCTAGTACGGTTTCAATTTATCAGCCCCGCCACTTGTTCAATTTTTGACAATATTCGACCATCACGCAATAGCGTTTCTACTTGGGCAATATCCGGGGCAATCCAACGCTGGCAAGTATAGTGTGGCACTCGCTGACGAATTTGCCGCCAGATAGCCGTCCCAGCTGGCGAAAAGCACTGCTGGTCAGAGTCCAGAAAATCCAATGCCTGGGCACCACAAAAGAGTTCAACAGCTAACACCCGTCGCACATTGTCCAGCATGGGAAACAAACGCAGCGCAGCGCTAGTGCCAAAACTGAGATGATCTTCCTGTAGCCCTGAGGTGACAAAGTTATCCACCGATACCGGCTGCGCCAAACGGCGGTTGTCGGCGCATAAGGAAGCGCTGGTGTATTGTGCGATCATCAACCCAGAGCTGATACCGCCCTGGTCGGTCAAATAACCTGGCAGGCCACTGACCTGTGGATAAAGCAACCGGTAGCTGCGCCGCTCCGCTACTGAGCCAAGTTCCGCCAGCGCCGGAGCGAGGGCATCGCTGGCCAGCGCTAGGCCCTGGCCATGGGGGTTGGCCTGGGAAACCACCCGATAACCTTGTTCATCTTTCATGATAAGCGGGTTATCACTGACACCGCTCAGCTCGCCGTCGAGGGCCGCACAAAAATGCCGCCACTGCTGCCGACAGGCACCGTGGATTTGCGGCATCGATCGTAGACTCAATGCATCCTGGGTGCGCTGACTCTGTTGGCTGGCCAGCCAGGGGCTATCGGCCAGCAGGCTTCGGAGCCTATACCCTACCTTCGCTACCTCGACCGACCCTTTGAGAGCCAGGTTAGCTTCGCCAAACGCCGCTAGCTGGCCGCCCAGGGCTTCAAAACTCAGCGCACCGCCGATATCCGCCCAGCTCATTAGCTGTTCGGCATCCCCCGCCACCAAACAGGCCAGGCCCGTCATGCAGGGGGTGCCGTTGACCAGGCTCAGGCCATCCTTAGCACCGAGTTCAGGCAGTTGAATAGCCGCCAAGTACATGGCTTCGCTGGCGGGCATAACCCCCCCGTTAAATTCTACCTCTCCGACCCCTATCAAAGGTAAAGCAATGTGAGCCATATGACTGAGATAACCCACCGAGCCCAGGCTGGGAACTTGGGGTGTCAGGTCCCGGTTGAGCATCGCCATCAGCGCCTCGACAACGCCTAATGAAAGCCCCGAATAACCTTGACTGAAGTTAACTAACGCGGCGGCCATTATGGCCCGCACCTGACGTTTTTCTAGTAGTGGCCCGACCCCGCAGGCGTGGTTGAGAATAGTACCGCGTGACATCTGGCCGAGCTGATCTGCATCCAGAAGGTGGTTGCACAGGTCGCCCAGACCAGTATTCACACCGTAAGCGCGCTGACCGCTATTGACCATAGAAATTACTGCTGCGCGGCTTTCTCGGATCCCCTCCCAGCGTGATTCACTCAGGCTGATATCAGCACCCTCGGCCACCCTGGCGATATCCCGCCAGCTAACCGGTCCATCTATCAATACTTGTTGCGACATATTAGATCCCTGATCGATATTTAACCCAGCATCGGAAAGTACAGGCCCTGCTGCATATTCCGGCGAAGGTGAACACCTAATCATCCAATGCATTGGCCTGTCTGTTTTTTTACTTAAGTGTTCAGCATGGGTCAAGGAATTTAATTTTTCGGATGCTTCTGCTTGCAATTTTTTTACGCTGGGCGTTAAGCATTATCCGATCTACAATGCGCCTGCCAGGGTGTTATCTCCGATCATTTCATACTATTGTTCAGCGAGTAATTGGCTGGTAATGACAACAGAGGCAGTGCTGTGGGAACCATCCATTATTTCCATCAGATCGTTCGCTCTGCCGCGTTAATGACTCTATCCTCAGTCGTCTAGAATCAGTAAATCAAGCTTGGATTAAGCTTTTAGCATTATGCTGTAAGTGCCTTCAGCTTCCACTTAGGTGAGTTGAAACATCCGTCGTGATATCCGGTAATTAAGACTGCTAAACCCCTTTCAGACAAGCCGTATGCTCTAAGGCGCAGGCAATGTATGCTTTGCCACTACTGCAAAGGCCTGTCAGCAAAAGATGATAATGCCATCATAAACTCCATCTGCAATTTATCGCTAAGAGTAAAGCTCTTGTTATTATTGTCAGTCATTGGCAGTGCCTGCCTGAGACCAGCACTGATGATATAATGACTGCAATTAAACTCTCGAATTAACATGTCAACCTTGCCAGACATAGCTGCCCTGATCACTATTAGCTATAAAATCAATATCTTATCACCACACATTGATAGCTCAAACTGCGAAATGCGCCCTCTATTTACATACCAACCGCAGTATCATTGCAAAAAAAATGCCACAGCTTTCAATTAACACTTCCCGACCTGGCCATCTTATCTAAGCAGTGTTAGATAAAATTGAAAGCACACAACTGTGCGACAGAAAAACTATTCGCAAGCTCATACCTAAACACTGTATTAGCCGGATAATACTTTCTCTA
>MABF01000207.1 GCA_002163025.1 'Osedax' symbiont bacterium Rs2_46_30_T18 | reverse complement strand
GGTCCAATGCAACACCAACACTCTTACAATAGCCGAGTTGATCGTTGTCTGGCTGCTAATCTCTGGGGATTTGGTAGCATAAAGGGAAGCGTTATTCGCCGAGATTAAAGCACCACTAGGCAGGGGAAAAAAACATTACATGGTTAATGACCTGTTGGTCAGCTACATAGATTGCACAGCGGGCTCTGCACATTACACTTTTTGGCTGCCATAGCGGTGGCTGGGCCATGCAAAGGAGAAATTTCTTGTCATTTGCAGCGTTTATCTCACAACGAACTTGCGAGATACAGACAAGTGCAATACATGGCGCCCCAGCAAAAAACTATTTAGAGGAGATTAAACCTGTAGTGACTTCTTTATCACTTAGTCAAAATTAACTTTCCATTGCGGGTAATGCGTAATAAATAACGTTGATCGCTGTGTAAAATAATCAATTCGTTTTTGCCTTGCATTAATTTTTCTGTAGAAATAAATTGTTCTGCACTAATAATTGTAGAGTTCTGAGTAGACATTGTTTATCGCCAATCTAAATGATAATGATTTGTATTTAATCATTATTAGTCTACGTCTTCAAGTCTTTTTTTTGAACCGCTGTTTTTTCAGTTTATTGAGGTGCAGCCGCCTTATTGGCATGCCTTTATAAGGAAAATAACCATCGGCAATAAAGTTTTTCGCTATTTCTTGCTTGTTGAGCAATCTCTGACAGAGATTGCTATGTAGTGCTAAACGCTGTTGCAGCAGTAAAGCACTCTATTTGAACGCTTCAGCTAAACTAAGACAGCAGTGCCCCGCCCTCTACATCGATCACGGTACCCGTCGCATAATTAGTGGTCATAGCAAAGATAATGCCATTGGCCACTTCCTCTGCCTTACCCACTCGCTGCAGCGGAATATGTGAGGTCATCTGTGCTAATTGTTGCTGCTTATTATCGCCAAACGCATCCCACATAGCGGTATCTATTAAACCTGGAGACACAGCATTGATGCGTTTGGGTGCGATCTCAATTGACAGCGCCCGTACAAAGGCTTCCACTGCACCGCCTGTGCAGCTCAGTGAAGACATGCCAACTTTATACTTGCGCGCCGGGCTGCCACTAACCAAAGTGATAGATCCGTTGGCCTTAACATGCGGTTCACCAGCGCGTACCACATTGGTGTAACCCCAAAATTTCTGGAAGGCTGCGCCAAACTGTTCAGCCGTTTGCTGCATAAAAGGGGCAATAGTGCGATCGGCACCAGTGGCAGCAGAAACCAAATGATCTATTTCTCCCACTTCGCTAAATAACGCTTTCAGCCCCGCCTCATCATGAGTATCAGCAATACGAAAATTAACTGCAGCTGGACATTGGGCCCTGGCACTGTCTAGGTTTTTTTGCGATCTTCCCGCGGCATAGACAATGGCACCCATCTCGGCAGCGGCCTTAACCAAAGCCAAACCTATGCCTGAAGTCCCACCTATAACAACCACAGTTTTAGCCGATAAATTTTGCATATAACTCTCCAGAAAATTGATAAATTGCCGACTTAATAGAAGGCGAGTGATTTTTTGCCATTAAAGAGGTTTTGGCCAAATCCACAGTATCTTTAATGCGCCACCTAAATCGAAAAATCACAGTTAAAGGTAGCTATCGGCAAGACTTTGCACCTTTTACTGACGACTATCAATAATTTTCCATATTTACTTCTCCAAACAGTTACTGCTGCAGTAAGATAGCAGTGCCAAAAAGCATGACTGTTTTTCAGGTGTCACCAGGCAATGACATTTTCAGCGGTAAATCTGCATTATGTTTGGCGAATATACGGATTGTGTCGCTAAACATTTCAATATTCCACAAAGGTTATAATTCGATGACAAATAGTTCTGATGGTAGAGAAAGAGAATTTTCCAGCGATCAACAGTTAGTTTCTATCACCGACCTGCAGGGGAAGATTCTTTATGCTAACGATGCGTTTTGTGAGATAGCGGGCTATACCGAAGAAGAACTCGTAGGCCAAAACCACAGTATTGTCAGACATCCGGATATGCCTAAAGCTGCCTTTGCCGACTTGTGGAGCAAATTAAAACAAGACCTTCCCTGGCGTGGGTTAGTGAAAAATCGCTGCAAAAATGGCGATTATTACTGGGTTGATGCCTATGTAACCCCTCTCTATGAAAACAACAGTATCGTCGGCTACCAATCTGTGCGGGTTAAGCCTAGCCAAGTGCAAAAAAGTGCCGCCGCTGCGCTTTATAAAGATATTAATAATGGCAAGAGGGTCGGCGACTTTCATGCCAATAGCACCTTGAAATATGCTCTTAGTGCTCTGTTATTAATAGCCTCTATAGCGGCGCAATTCTACACTGACTCCACCATTTTCAACATTGGTATACAACTGGCCTTTATCGCCTCAATTTTTTTGGTTTTCTCAGAGGAACTGATCAGATTTCCAAAATATGCCAAGAAACTTGCCACTGAAATTGACAGCCCCTCAAGACTTTTAATAAGTGGCAAAGGCCTGATCGCAATAGTGCGTTACCGCAGTCAATTGCTACAGTCGAGAATCACTACAGTACTGGGAAGAGGCTTAGATGTCGGCAGGCAACTAAGCGATATTTCTACACAACTAGAAAATTCAGCGGGGCAATCTCTGCAGGGAGCTGAACAGGAAAAAGTGCATCTATCTGAGCTTCTACTTTCCCTCAGAGAGTTCAACGACAGTATCAGTGCAGTTAATAGTAATACTATAGAGACTCACGAGAAGGTCGAAAACGTCTACGATGAATGTAAGAAAGCCATCGAAGTCATCCAGAGAACGCAACAGAAAATTTCTACACTTGCAGGTAATGTCGGCTCCGCCTCGCAGACCGCACAGGGCATGATAGAAAACGCCAACAACATCAGTCAAACCATGGAAGAGATCAATGGTATTGCCTCGCAGACTAACTTACTGGCCTTAAACGCCGCCATTGAAGCCGCCCGCGCAGGTGAGCAGGGACGCGGCTTTGCAGTAGTGGCTGATGAAGTGAGAAACTTATCAAAACGCACCCAGACAGCTGCAGGTAATATTCAGGACTCGATCCTGCAACTACAGGAAGTATTAGGTAATTTCAGTGAACTCATGAATCAGAGTCAGGACCAGGCTGAAGATTGCAACCAAGAGAGCACTGAAACCAGAAGCAGTGTCGACAACATTACCGAGCTAATGAGCCAGGTCAGTTCAATGACCTTGCAGATTAGTTCAGCGACGGAGCAGCAGCAGAGCGTTGCCAACCAGTTTACCGCTAGCTTGCAAGACATCGAGAGCATTGCTCAGAACAACGCCGAGCTGGCACAAACCGTTAAGCAAAATGGTGACAATATTCATGACAAAACTATGATTATCAAAGAGTTGAGTAATACATTTAAATAGCTAGCAGCTGTATATAAGTATCTCTGAGCCCGGCGCCCTCTGGCGCCGGATTCATCTTTGCACTATTTAATTTGCCGCAATTTAGCGTTTTCATCGCCAGGGTGAAGACACAGGATTTATTCACATGCTCCCTGACAAATCAAAATTTCTGCTGCTGTTGTGCTGCATCTTGTCTCTGGGCTTTATCGCCACCAATATGGTCGGCTACTTTGTCGCCAGGGACTCTCTATCTAAACAGATTTCCGGCGATACACTGCCGTTGATCGGCGATAACATTTACTCAGAAATCCAGCGAGATCTGTTAAAACCTATCGTCATTTCCTCTGTGATGGCTAACGATACCTTCCTTAGGGACTGGGTGCTGGCGGGGGAGGAGAATCCGCATAGAATTCAACGCTACCTGAAAAAAATCCAGGACAGCTACCAAACCGTCACCAGCTTTTTCATCTCCGATGCCACCCTTACGTACTACCATTCCAGTGGCATATTGAAGACACTCTCGCAACACAATGAAGCAGACCAGTGGTATTTTGATGCCAAAAACATGACTGCTAGCCATGAGATCAATGTTGATTTTGATCCATCCGCTGCCAGCCAATTAACGGTATTTATCAATTACAAAGTGTTTGACGCTAAAGGTAAGTTTCTCGGAATCACCGGAGTGGGGTTGGCGCTGTCAGCAGTGCGCGAATTGATCGAAGATTATCAGTACAAGTATCACAGAGAAGTGTTTTTCGTCGATAAAAAGGCTCAGTTGACCTTACATGGGACACAGGTCCCCAAGGGCACTGTGCCAGGCCATAACATCATCGGGGCTGACATTGAGCAAAAGATCATCAACACTGACAGAAGCTCCTTCAACTACCAACAAGATTCACAGCAAATATACATCGACAGCCGCTTTATCGAAGAATTCAACTGGTACCTGATCGTCAGGCAAACCGATGAGTACCTACAGGGCAGTATTTTTGACTCTCTGCTAGTTAATCTTCTGATTTCATTAGTAATTACAGCTGTAGTACTGACCTTTAGTTGGCGCACTTTAAGCGGCTACCAGCAGCAATTAGAGAAAATGGCCATTACCGACAAGCTGACAGGGCTCAACAACAGGCAAATGCTCGAGCCGGTACTGGAACAGCTGTTCAAGCTCTCTAGCCGACATAACTACCAGCTATCTGCTGCCGTGTTAGACATAGACAATTTTAAAACCATTAACGACCAATATGGCCACCCTTTTGGCGACAAAGTCTTAGTGGCTGTAGCAGAGTTAATTCGCGACCTGACCCGGGAATCGGACGTATTATGCCGCTGGGGCGGTGAGGAGTTTTTAATTTTGATGCCCAACTGCTCCAGTGCTGACGCGCACAGCTTTGCCTGTAAAGTTCAGCAGCAGCTGGCAACAAGCAGTTTCGATATAGAGCAGCGGAAAATTAACATTGAATTGAGTATTGGTATCTCGCAAAAAGAACACGAAGATAAAGCGGAATACTTAATTTTTCGCGCCGATCAGGCACTGCTCTCCGCCAAGAGAGCAGGCCGCAATACCATAGTGGTAAATTAGGGAAAAATCGACAAAGTTGCAGTGATTAGAGTCAATTTTTTTACCTTTCTCTTAACTGCATACGACAAGCTCAGTTATTTTTATTAAAGCTAATTGACTCGTATTGCTTCCTGTTCTATTACTGTGATGAAATAACGAGTTAACATCAACATGTACACTTACAGCTACACCAAACAACGGACGTCAGGAGAGCGAATGTTAGACAGTACCCAGCTTAATAATTATCGTGAAAATGGTTATTGCGTGATAGAAAACTTTAAAACGTTGCAGCAGTGCCAGCAATTGCAAACGCGGGCAGGTAAAATAGTTGAAGAGTTTTCTGCCGATGACATTAGCGTGTTCAGTACCAGTGAGCAACAGCGCAATGCCGATGATTATTTTTTAAGCTCCGGGGATAAAATTCGCTGTTTTTTTGAACAGGAGGCGATCGGCGACTCCGGTGAGATTAAAGTTGAGAAAAGTCGAGCCATAAATAAGCTCGGACACGCCATGCATCAACAAGATGCGGTTTTTCGTCAATTCAGCACTGACAGTAAATTAGAGCAGATTTGCCAGCAGTTGGGCTTTGTAGACCCAAGGTTACTGCAGAGTATGTATATTTTTAAACAACCGCGCATCGGCGGCGAAGTTAATATCCATCAGGACTCCACTTTCCTCTACACTGAGCCGATGAGCTGTGTCGGCTTTTGGTTTGCCCTGGAAGACGCCACCTTGGAAAACGGCTGTCTATGGGGAATGCCCGGCGGGCACAAAACTCCGTTGGAAAAAATCATGAAGCGTCGCGACAATGATATAGGGATAGAATTTACGCAGCTGGCAGACAATCACTACAGCGAGAGTGATTTTGTACCACTGCAAGTCAGCGCCGGTTCTCTTATTTTCTTCGACGGTCGCTTTCCGCACTTTTCCCATGCTAACCGCTCGGCGAAAACGCGTCACGCTTACACTTTGCATGTTATTGAAGGCTCTGCTGAGTATCCGCGCAGCAATTGGTTGCAACGCGAAGACCAGCAGAGCTTCCCCTCTTTCGAGCAGTTGAGAGCAATGTAGACAACACTCAGTTGCAAAGCTTGCTGCCCCAAAGCCTTTCCCCTTATTCACTGAAGAATGCATTATGTCTTTAACTACCATGTCGCTATTTATTCCCACTTTTTTCCTGGTCTCTATTACTCCTGGAATGTGCATGTTATTAGCACTGACACTGGGGATGTCGATAGGGGTACGCAAAGCCATGTACATGATGTGGGGAGAATTACTGGGGGTGGCAATTGTCGCCTCGGCCGCGGCCCTTGGTGTGGCAACACTGATGCTGCAATTACCCGAAGCTTTTATTTTTTTGAAACTGGCTGGCGGAGCGTACCTGGCATGGTTGGGCTATCAAATGTGGTGCTCTCGCGGGAGGTTAGTACTCACTGACAGCGAGAATCCGCCCGCACAGGCAGGTATGCAACTGGCGTTAAACGGTTTTGTAACGGCAATTGCCAATCCCAAAGGCTGGGCATTTTTCATCACTTTGCTGCCCTCATTTGTGGTTACTGAGCAACCATTAGCCCCGCAACTAACGGCAATGATTGCTATTGTGATGGTACTTGAGTTCACTGCAATGATGATCTATGCCAGTGGCGGAAAAGCACTGCGGCATTTACTGATGAACAAACACAATGTCAGATTATTGAACCGAATTTCCGGCACTTTAATGATCGCTGTCGGCGCCTGGTTGGCATTTAGCTAAGCGGCTTGCGCACAGATCCAAGTAGCGTATCTGCGGAAAAATTGTCTATTTATTTATCAATTTACGCATTCACCTGCCCCCCCAGTTCTGCTACTCTATGCCCAGTGGTGCCAAGGGGAGGTAAAAACTCCGCCCTTTGCTAAACTTAGCATGATTACAAGTTTAGGTTTATGACATTTCAGCGCGCTGAATATGCTGTAGAGGTTAAATGGGAAGTGAGACAATCGCAGGTCGATTCAGCCTTCGCTGCCCCCGCAACGGTATGGTTTTGCTAAAATATATTTTTAGAGTACAGAACAAGAGCCCGGAACCAGCCACAACAGTATCGTTATCAAAGAACATCCAATTTATTTTTTACCTATGTACACGGGGATGTGTACTGGAGATGATTTATGCAAAATATCCAATCGAGTGTTGCAACTCAAGCCCCTAGTTTAGCCGTTTCAAATACTAAGCAAATTGTCGCTGCACTGGCCCTAGGTGTTGCACTAGTACTGTTTGTCGGTTTTGCCCCTATGGAAGTCATCCATAACGCGGCACATGATGCCCGTCATGCCTTCGCCTTTCCCTGCCATTAATTTCAGCTAAACACTGAAAATTAACCAGCTGATAAATCTTACTCTGTAGCAGCGAGTGAGTTCGGCCGTTTAAATAATGCAGCAACAACTCAATTTTTTAGGGCATAATCATGACTCTGCGTAACCTTATTCTATCGGCTTTGATGGTCGGTGTGATCTCCGGCCTCTGTTACGGCCTGTTTCAACAATTACAAGTCAATCCTCTAATCTACGCAGCTGAAGCCTATGAAGTAGCAGAACCCGCTGATACGGCGGCTAGTGACGGCCACTCTCACGATCACGGAGAGTCCTGGGGACCTGAAGATGGAATGCCACGTATGGCGTTTACTTTAGGTTCTAACATCACCATCGCCTTCGCTCTGGCGCTGATTATGATTTCACTGATGGCACTGCACAATCAAAAATCTGCAAAACCTAAGCTGGACGCACTGCGCGGTGCCGCTTGGGGAATCGTGGCTATGTTCTGTTTCTTTGTCGCTCCGGCGATGCTCGGACTGCACCCTGAGGTACCAGGGACCAAAGCAGCTGATCTGGAGAGCCGACAAATTTGGTGGCTATTTTGCACTTTAGCCAGCGCCACAGGTATAGCGATTGTCTATTACGCCCCAAAACTATTTAAAGCCGCCGGGCTAATAATTGTTGCTGCACCGCATTTAATCGGCGCACCGCTGCCCACTGAGCATGGTTTTGCCAATACCGATCCGATCGCAGTGCAAGCGTTGACTGAACTCACTAGCCAATTTTATATGATGACAGCCATTGGCATGCTGATCTTATTCATTATCATGGGTGCACTCTCTGGCTTGAGCCTGAAGAAGTTCATCCGCAGCGGCACATAAACAACAGTTTATATGTTAACAGCGCAACAAATCAGCCAGCTGTTTATGCTCTTTACACAAGGGGATAAACAGCTAGTGACGCAATTGCGCCATTGCTGTCCCGAGGCAGTCGTTGAGACACAATGGCAATTCACCCTACCAGTGCTGCACCAGTTTGTGCAGCATTTTTACGCACTTGAAAACAGCAATTACCAACGTTTTCGCAGCACGCTATTCAATAGCAGTATCAACCATGATTTAGCCGCTGTGGGCTGGACCATTAATATAGCAATCAACCGGGCTAATGTAGATCGCAGTGTCTATGTATTGCAGCAATTAGGGGCGTGATTGCCAGCTGTAATCTGGCAGTTCTCGTTGCTGCTTAAGTAATAACGCGCCATGCAAGACTGAGCCACTGCATCAAAGCTTGGACGCGTGCAGCGGTATTGCATAGTGAATCACAGATTCCTTAGAGTGCGGATCATAATCACGACCGTAAACCTCCAGATCTGGCCCTCCACTGTGGGTCTCCCCCGAACCCAACAACCAGCTCGAATAGACATAGTTAACAGTATTGTCTAACGCTGTGGCCGCCCCTTTGTGGGTAAACATCGCATAGCGTGACTTATCGATGACAATGCTGTGCATGCCCTTAGGCACAGCACCGAGGCGACTAACAGCTATTGCCGCGTGATACTCCAACAGATCGCTGTCTTCTGCCACTTGCTGTATAACACCGTAACAAGTGCCCCCTATCGAATGCGCTACTTCAGGGATGCGCGCCACAAACTCTGCCCAAAGCCCCGGCAGCTTATCTGCGATATTATTCTTCTGTGAATCAACACTGTAAAAACGTGTTCTACAGCCGACCAGTAGCATTTTACTGCGCTGGTAAAGCTGCGGCGTCAGCGATACATTTTTCTTCAGGTGGGCTAAATACTCGCCATTGAACTGCAGCTTATTCAGGAACAAACTCTTATCTGCCAGTTTGCGGTACTCATTGGGTGTGAGCTTAAATGAATCTTTAAAGGCGCGACTAAAACTCTGCTGCGATTCAAAGCCGGCGCAGAAGGCGATATCAATGATGCGCATATCGCTAGTCAGTAATTTATCCAGAGAGTTGGCGAGTCGACGGGAGCGAATATAGGTTTTCAGCGTTTCATTGGTCAGCCCTTTAAAAATACGTTGGAAATGCCACTGACTGATCCCCGCCTCAGCGGCGACTCTGGCAATCACAATGTCAAAGTCCAGGTTGGCCTCGATGTAGTCGATCCCAAGCTGTACGCTTTTTAAATAATCCACACTCATACCTTTAAAAGAAACCTGTCATAGTAATTAGCTGGCCTGCAGTACCGTCTCTGCCTAAACTCACTACTCACTACCTTTGGGTTAGAAGTGTCCATTATGCTCAGCAGATAGATTGAGTTTTGTCATTTTGTGCTTTCGACACTATTTATTCACTGGCTAATCTATTACCTGAGTATCAATACCAATAGCGTATTTCTTTAATTTTAACGCGATAGTGTTATGGGATACTTGCAGCCGCTGCGCCAGCTTGCGTGAGGAGGGATACAGTGGATATAAACTGCTTAATAGCTCCTTTTCAAAATCACCCAGAGCACTCTGCCAGTTTTCAATCGTTTCAATTTTCTGTGCCATAGCCACACTAGTATCCACAGGCGCTAGCTCTGTACATAAATGCTGATGTTCTAACATACCACCATCGGACATAGCCACTGCACGAAACAATGCATTTTGCAGCTCTCTGATATTTCCCGGCCAGTGATGGGCCATCAATTTGTCTAACGCCGCGGCTGAAATCTGTGGCGCCTCACGACGAGTCTGCTCGGCAGCTCGGGTAATAAAGTGTCTGGTCAGAGCCGGTATATCTGCCCGGCGCTGACGCAGCGGCGGCACTTGTAAATTGAGTACATTGAGGCGGTAATACAGATCTGCACGGAATATTTTTTTCTCCATCATGCTCTGTAAATCTCGGTGAGTAGCACTGATAATGCGCACGTTTACGGTGATCTCTTTCGCACCACCTATACGCCTGAAACTAAAGTCCTGCAGAAATCGCAGTAATTTTGCCTGCAGATAAGCGGACATTTCACCTATTTCATCCAACAGTATCGAGCCGCCATCCGCCAGTTCGAACAGCCCCGGCTTGCCGCTTTTACTGGCACTGGAGAATGCCCCGGGGGCGTAGCCAAACAACTCACTCTCCAGTAGGTTTTCCGGCACCGCAGCACAGTTAATCGCCATAAAAGGAGCGCCGGCGCGCACCCCGCTGTCATGTAATATGTGGGCAATCAGCTCCTTGCCTGTGCCGGTCTCACCCTGAATTAATACAGGCATATCTAAGCTGGAGAATCTCTGAGTAATCGCCAGCAACTTTTGTGTGGCTATGGATGAGCCTATTAGCGACTGGCTACTCTCGCTGCCACTGTGATTAACCGCGGAAATTTGCTGACCGAGCCGGCGCAAGCTCTGTAACAGTATTACCGCTCCTGAGACTGATTTGCGATCGCCGTTATAGGAAAAAAATGGCGTTATCTGCGCCAAAAAAGACTGTCCGGCACAACTTATATCTATGCTTGTCGAGTACTCGCTAAGCAGAGTTTGCAGCGGACAATCGATAAAATCCGTCATCGATAATCCCTGCAGCTCATCTTTAGCTCTGCCCAATAAAGTCGTCGCGGCACTATTCGCCAGTAGTATTTTGCCGGTGCTGTCGATATCCAGAATTGGATCCTGCAGCTTAGATAACACCGCATCTAAGTGCTGGGCGCGTCTCTCGCCCGGTAGCAAATCCACTTCGACCACTTCGATGATGCCCTCTATCCCCTGCAGCCCTTTAACCAAATCGGACAAATCAACCTGATGATCCAACTGTACAAAAGTGTGATGCTGATGCATTTCCACTCTGATTAAGTTCCAATTCTGGCGTGTGAATACTTTAAGAATCTCTTGAGTAATGCCAATTCGGTCCTGGGAGCGGATATCAAAGCGCATTGTATTTTATCTCGTCATATTTTTATGACATTGTAATAAAAACATGACAGATAGGCAAATAGCTCTAATCACTGTGGATATTCCTCAGGGACTGGCTTTACTTGCTATATAGCGGAGTATTTTGCAAAAAGAGATGTCATGTTTTTATTACAGAAAATTCACTATTCAATCACACATATAGATTAAACGTTTGTTTTATAAAGGCATTTTAATACTTGGCACAAGCTTTGCGTTAACGAAAGCAGATAATAATGCTAATTAGGGTAAGCAAATGACGATCACAAATAAAAATATCAAAGGTGACTCCCTGGGCCAGAGTGCTCTGGACAGTGACGTTCGTTGGACCTCCGACTTAAAGCGTCAGCGCAATGCCGGTCCATCGCTCTCGCATAAGGACTGGTCTGCTGCAGGTTTTTCAACCAGAGCAGTACATGCAGGCACTATGGATGATGAAGCATCCGGCGCCGTAGGCACGCCTATTTATCAGACCACCACTTTTATTTTAGGTGAGGAGCAGTACCGGTCAGTGGAAGAGGGCTACGCCCGCGACCGCTTTATCTACACACGCTACGGCAACCCTAATCAGTGGGCACTACAAACTAAACTGGCCGCTCTGGAAGGCGCTGAATCAGCGCTGGTATTTAGTTCAGGCATGGCCGCTATCACTGCCACTGTGTTAGCACTGGTAGACAAAGGGGCGCATATAGTTTCCTCGAATGAATTGTACGGTGGCACTTATAACCTGTTTAACCAGGAGCTACCGACTTTTAACATGAGCGTCAGCTACGTTGACCCACGCGATTACGATGCCATTGAAGCGGCGATAAAGCCCAATACACAAATTTTATACTTTGAAGCTTTAACTAACCCACTGTTGAAACTGGTTGATATTAAACGCCTGGCGGCAATAGCTAAGCGTCATCAACTGCGTTTGATCATTGACGGTACTTTTCTGACTCCGATCAGTTGTCGTATCGTCGAGATGGGTGCCGATGTCGTCATTCACTCCGCCTCAAAATATTTAAACGGTCACTCAGACGTGATTGCCGGTGCGGTGATGGGCAGCAGAAAGCTGGTAGACATGATCTGGCCACGGCTATTAACCTACGGCGGTAGTCTGGATCCACACGCCTGCTTTCTGTTTGAGCGCGGCTTAAAAACCTTATCTATCCGCATGGCCGCACACCAGCTCTCAGCCCTAAAATTGGCACAGTATTTAGCGACTCACCCGCTGATAAATTTCGTTTACTACCCTCTGCTGGACTCCCACCCGGATTACCAGTTGGCCAGGAAAGTGCTCAACAATGGCGGCGGTATGATCGCCCTGGAAGTACAAGGTGGCGATAGCGCGGCACTTAAATTACTGGACAAGCTGCAGATTCCTAAACAAGCCACCAGCTTAGGCGGAGTAGAGTCATTAATCAGCTTGCCATACAACACCTCACACGCCGGTTTTACCTCTAAACAGCGCGCGCAAATGGGGATAAACCCCGGTTGCATTCGCCTGTCGGTAGGCATCGAAGACGCCGAAGATTTAGTGGCCGATTTTAAGCAAGCACTGGCTTATCTGTAAAAAATTATTCTGTGGCAGAGCTGCTCTGCCCACAAAAAAAATAACTGGAGAATAAGATGCGCAACGCAATTTCTGTTACCGGACTGAGTGAATTTGTTAACGAGATCAAAGAAGACGCCGCTGAGGGAGTCGCCAAGTACGGGGTACAGCTGGACTGGCAGAGCGGTACCCGCTCTAAAGTAACCACGCTGCCTATGAGTATTGGTCCACATACCGTGAGTCGCGACTTCAGCTGGGAGGTTGATGAGCCGAGACAATTACTGGGTTGCAACCATGCGCCAAATCCGCAGGAGTATCTGCTATCGGGTATCGGCGCCTGTATTTTGGTCGGCTTTGCCGTGGGTGCTTCGGTGCTGGAAATCCAGCTTGAATCGCTGCAAGTAACGGTGCGCGGCGAGCTAAATCTGGCCGGTTTCTTGGACATAGACCCACAGGCATCGGTTGGATTTACTGAGCTGCAATACTGCATCCAGGTAAGCGGCGACGGTAGTGATGAGCAGTTTGAACTGCTGCGCCAAACAGCGCTAAAGCAGAGCCCGAATGCCATGACGGTCATGAATGGCGCTGCGATCAACGGCGAATTAATCATCAACAAATAGCGGATATGGTAATAAGCGCTGCCCGGTTTGGGCAGACTTATTGACATGCTCCGGTTACAACAGCGGCGTTTTAGAAAAGCGTGCGCTGTTTCCCTGCAGAGGAACCAGTAAGTAGAGGCTAAAGCCTAGTACTTCAATATTAACTAGCATCGGGCGCGGGTAATACCCAGGCCCGGTATTTGTGTGATCCACAGCCACTAGTTGTTATGCAGTTCAAGAGACTGAATGTATCTTCCTCGCAACTCGTTCAGCCGGTCTGAAATTCAGGCCGCTGCTGGACATTTCTAGATGACAATAATCTAGTTTTTCTCCACTGTCTGGCCCCTCCATTTTGAACCTGAGGCCCAGACAGTGTTTTTTATGTATTACCCGCAGTGCTTTGCTCTGTATTGCCGGGTCAGTTTGGATACCTTTGGAAATTGTAATGAACAACTTAAACACTGGCTATAACCCATCTGGGGATGAAGATATAGCGTTAGAAAATTCCGAGTGGACCGATGCTCTGCAAGACATCTTAAACTCTCAGGGCGATAACCGCGCTCTGGACATATTGCGCAATTTGCAAAACTACCTGCTTGGCAAAAACATCAATCTAACTGAGGCCACCCTCAATACGCCGTACCGCAATACTATTGCTATAAACCAACAGCCCGCATACCCGAACAATCCGGAGCTGGAGGCGCAACTGGAAAACATCATCCGCTGGAATGCTATGGCTCTGGTGCTCAAAGCCAATGATCAGGGCACTGGTGTCGGCGGACATATCGCCACTTATCAATCGGCGGCCACTATGTTGGAAGTCGGCTTTAACCATATTTTCAAAAACAAGACCGCCAACTACGGTGGGGATCAATTATTTGTACAAGCCCATGCGGCACCTGGTCTATATGCCAGAGCTTTTATTGAAGGGCGTTTGAGTGAAGAACAGCTGACTAATTTTCGACGTGAGTTACAGGATGGCGGTGGCTTAAGTTCTTACCCGCATCCACGGCGTATGCCGGACTTCTGGCAGGGACCGACCGCCTCTATGGGTCTGTCTACCCCCTCAGCTATCTATCAAGCACGCTTTATGAAATACCTGGAAAACCGCGGTTTAAAAAATAAGGATGGCGGCAAAATATGGTGTTTTATCGGTGACGGCGAGTCCGATGAACCGGAAGTCCTGGGCACAGTCAACATGGCCACCCGGGATAACCTGGACAATTTAGTCATGGTGATCAACTGTAACTTGCAGCGTCTAGATGGCCCAGTGCGAGGCAATGGCAAGATTATCCAAGAGCTCGAAAGTAGTTACCGCGGTGCCGGCTGGAATGTCATTAAAGTCATTTGGGGCAGCGAGTGGGACGAACTGTTTTCCCGCGATCACGACGGGGTATTGCAGGCGCGCATGGACCGGGCCGTGGATGGTGACTACCAGTTCTATACCGTTTCCGATGGCCCCACGGTAAGAGACCACTGGACCGAGGGCGATCCTAAGCTGGAAGCACTGATGAAAACCTTGTCCGATGAGCAGATTCGCTGTATCCGCCGTGGCGGTCAGGACCGCGACAAAATTTTTGCCGCCTTTGATAAGGCGCTTAAAAGCACCGGAAAACCTACAGTTATTCTGATGAAAACAGTTAAGGGAGACGGTTTAGGCGCATCTGCTGAAGGGCAAAATACCAGCCATCAGAAAAAGCAATTCACTGTCGAGGAGCGTATCGAAATCGGTCGCCGTTTTGGTATTCCACTGAGCGATGCTGAGCTCGGTGATGCCAAACTGTACAAGCCTGCAGAAGATAGCCCGCTGCTAAAGTACCTGCACGCCAGACGCAGTGATCTGGGGGGGTACTTACCCTCGCGCAAAGTAGATTATCAGCAAATAAAAGCACCGCAGTTAAGCCTCTTCAAGCAGGCAATCGAAGGTACTAAACGCGAGCAATCTACCACAATGGCTTTTGTGCGAATGTTATCTAATTTGCTTAAAGATAAGCAAATAGGCAAATATGTGGTGCCAATTGTGCCGGATGAAGCACGTACCTTTGGTATGGAGTCGCTATTTAATCAGTTTGGTATCTACTCGAGTGTCGGACAAAAATACAACCCGGTAGATTCCAGCTCGCTACTGCCTTACAAAGAAAAAATAGACGGTCAATTGCTCCAGGAAGGCATTTGCGAAACCGGTGCGATGGCCTCCTTTATGGCCGCGGGCACCGCTTATGCCAATTACGGAGTACCGACTATTCCGTTTTATATTTTCTACTCAATCTTCGGCTTTCAGCGAGTCGGCGACATGATTTGGGCTTGTGCCGATAATTTAGCCAAGGGATTTTTACTCGGCGCCACTGCCGGGCGCACTACCCTCAATGGTGAGGGACTTCAGCATCAGGACGGGCACTCACACGCAGTGGCGGCTACTGTCCCCAATATGTATAGCTACGACCCCGCGTTTGCCTTTGAACTGGCAGTGATCATTCGCGATGGCATTGAAAGAATGTACCAGAGAGACGAAAAAATCTTTTACTACATCACCCTCTACAATCAAAATTACCTGATGCCGGCAATGCCTGAGTCAGACGATGTTGAGCAGGGTATTTTACAGGGTATGTATCGATTCTCTAAAGATAGCTCTGCGGGTTTAAAAGTGCACTTGTTAGGCAGTGGTAGCTTGATGCAAGAAGTATTGGATGCAGCTGAAATCTTGAAACAATACGGCTGCAGCACGGACATTTGGAGTGTCACTAGCTACAACCAACTTTTGCGCCAGGCACAGTCGACTGAACGCGCCAATATGCTAAATCCGCAGCAGTCACAGATGAACTATATCGAGCAGCTACTGGCCAACGAGAGAGGCGCTTTTGTCGCGGTAAGCGATTACCTCAAGTCTCTCCCCAACGCAATCAGTGCCTGGTTCCCGGGTGGTTTAAGCAGTTTGGGCACCGATGGTTTTGGCCTCAGTGAAAGCCGGCCTACCTTAAGGGATCATTTTGAAGTGGACGCCCGTTACATTGCCTGGTCAGCGTTAACTAGCTTGTTCCGTCAGGGACAATTCTCAGAGCAGCAGTTAGAACAGGCGCGCACTGAACTGTCTATCCCGACAGAGAAAGCTGATCCTATGCTGTTTTAAGCTGAATGAATTTTACCCTTTTAGCCACTAGCCAGCGGATCCGGTTAGTGGCTATTTTTTTAAAAGATTTTGAGATACCCGCATGAGGTTTTGCGGGTATTTGGAGTAGTTAATGAGCAGTGAATTAATCATCAAATTAGATGCACAAGGCGAGGGAGAAGTGATTGAATACTCCGTTGCTATCGGCGATAGCGTTAGCGAGGGAGACTCTCTACTGGTAGTTGAATCGGACAAAGCCAGCATGGACATCCCGGCCACCAGCAGCGGCGTAGTGACTCAATGGTTGGTAGAAATAGGCAGTAATGTCTCTCAGGGCGCAGAACTAGCGATGATCGCTACAGCTGAACAGACCACTGCTGCAGTAACCGCTGAGAGTGAAATAGCGTTTAACTCTGAAAATATCGCTCGAGCAGGTATCCAGCAGCTGCCCACCCAGGAGAGTAACAGCCCTGTAACTAGCAGTGAAATCATCATTAGTTTAGATGCTGAGGGTGCCGGTGAAGTCGTAGAGTACTCTGCAGCCATTGGCGACAGCCTGAGTAAAGGACAAGCCTTACTGCTGGTTGAATCCGACAAAGCAGCCATGGATATCCCCAGTAACAGCGCCGGTGTGCTGACAAAATGGTTAGTCGAAATCGGCGATCAGGTTTCTCAGGGGCAGCAGCTGGCAATAGTCACAGTCACAGCTGAACAGGAACCCATTACAACTGGCACTACTGCCGAGACAGCGCCAGCCGCTGTAGCCACAGAGATAAGTAACATAGTGGTAAAGTCCCAGAAAAAAGCGGCGATTGCCGCAACAACGCCTTTGGAAAAAACGGTGGCAATTAAAAATGGCAGCACCTCAGCGGGGCCAGCAGCGCGCAAACTGGCCAGAGAAATGGCCGTGGATTTATCCCGGGTCACTGGCAGCAGCTACCGTGGCAGAATTCTAAAAGAAGATGTGAAAGCTTATGTTAAACAACAGATGCTCAAGGCGCCGGGCAACACAGCAATTGGCGTACCCGCTGGCAGCGCTATCGCCCCCTTTGATGAAATAGATTTCAGTAAATTCGGTGACATAGAAACCAAAAGCATGTCGGGGATGGCCAGAGCCACCTCAGCGCATATGACCCGCTGCTGGCTAAATATTCCGCATGTAACACTGAGCGATGAAGTAGATATCACAGAGCTGGAAGCATTTCGTGGCTCCTTTAAGCCAGAGGAGTTTGGGTTGCAGAAGAAGCCGACCATACTGCCATTCATCATCATGATAATCGCCAAGGCCCTGCGCAAATTTCCACAGTTCAATTGCTCGATACACCCTGACGGCCAGCAAATCATCTACAAGCAATATATCAATATCGGTATCGCAGTAGACACCCCAGCCGGTCTGTTAGTCCCAGTGATCAAAGATGCCGACAAAAAGTCAATCAGCGAATTAGCGCAGCAGATTAATACCTTGGCTGAAAGGGCCAAAAATAGGAAGCTCAGCGGGGATGAAATGAGCGGTGGCTGCTTTAGCATCTCTAGTTTAGGCCCGATCGGCGGAACCGGTTTCACCCCTATTATCAATGGGCCGGAAGTGGCTATTCTAGGAGTAGCCAGCGCCGAGATGAAACCCGTTTACAATGGCGAGAGTTTTGTTGCGCGTAAAAAACTACCCCTTTGCCTATCTTTTGATCACAGGGTAATCAATGGTGCCGATGCCGGTAAATTTATGGCAATGGTTCGTCAACACATGGAGCAGGTCGGAAAAATTATTCTTTAGGAATATTCCTAAGGGAGGCAAATATAGACTCTCCCTTAGGTAGGTACTTGAAATTCTTTGCACAGATGAGGTCGCAGTATATTCAGCAGTTTCAGGGCTATTTCTCTATTCATGTTAGGCTCAACCTCTACTATTGATTGAGTCTTTAACAGCCGTTAACCTCACTCTCATTTGGCCTGGCTATAAGCTTGTAACATCGAGAGCATTTTCAGCATT
>MABF01000347.1 GCA_002163025.1 'Osedax' symbiont bacterium Rs2_46_30_T18 | reverse complement strand
ACTAGAAGCAGTCGATGCTGCGGCCCAAGCTAAGGCAACAGAAATGGGGATTGATTTAAAACAGCTGCGCATCGATGTAGCACTGGCAAAAGTGACCCTGATTAAAGCACAAAAGGCCCTGACCCAGTCAGGGCAAGATAACCCTGCAGATACAGACCACAAGCAACGGCACAGCGCCGTCAGTGCTGCCCGCGAGCAGCTGGACGGCCTCAATGCAACACTGGCATCGATCGATGCGAAAATGGGCACCTAACATGGCATTAATTAACATCAGCTCTCCACATGTACAGCGCCCGACCAAGACCGCCGACATTATGCGCTTAGTGATCATCGCGACTATCCCCGGTTTGATCGCCATGACCTTTTTCTTCGGCTGGGGTACCCTGATCAATGTGCTACTTGCCTCGCTGGTAGCTCTGGGCTGTGAGGCTGCCTGCTTAAAAGCCCGCAAGCGCCCGCTAATGTTTTTCCTCAAAGATAACAGCGCCCTGTTAACGGCAGTACTGCTCGGTTTGTCGCTGCCGCCCTTTGCCCCTTGGTGGGTAACCGGCTGCGCCGTATTTGTCTCGATTGTCATCGCCAAACATTTGTATGGAGGACTGGGACAGAACCCGTTCAATCCAGCGATGGTCGGTTACGCCTTAGTGTTAATTTCCTTTCCGGTAGAGATGACCCGCTGGACCTCGCCGTTCGAACTCAGTGGTGATAGTTGGAACTTACTGTCGTTCGCCGATACTTTTAAGATTATCTTCGTCGGCTGGAGTGAGACCTTGGCAAGCTATAACTACATAGACGGCTATACTGGCGCCACCCCACTGGATATACTCAAGCACCGTAATGGCTTAACCAACGAAGAAGTGTGGCAGAGCAGTTCGGTACTGGCGAATGTCGGTGCCTGGTACGCGGTCAGCCTGGCCTATTTTGTCGGCGGTATCTTTCTTATCTACCGTAAAATTTTTACCTGGCACGCCCCTATTACACTACTGCTTACTTTAACCTTGCTCTCGGCGCTCTTTTTCGCCGTTGACCCCGACACTTATGCGGATCCACTGATCCACCTGACCACTGGTGCCACTATGTTGGGGGCATTTTTCATTGTCACTGACCCGGTCTCCAGTGCGACCAGCAATAAAGGTAAAATTATTTTTGCCGCGGGTATCGGTATCTTGGTCTATATAGTTCGCACTTGGGGCAGCTACCCAGACGCCATGGCCTTTGCTGTGATGCTAATGAACCTTAGCGCACCTTTTATCGACCAGTACAGTCAACCACGTAGTTACGGTCACCGCCGCGCCAATAAGGGGCTCAACTCTAAGGGGAAAAGCCAATGAACATGCAGCAGTCATTAAAAATTAACGCGTTCGGCATAGGATGCTTTGCCACCATCACCGCCGCTTTAATCGCCGTGACTTTTGTACTGACGAAAGCCCCTATTGAAGAGAATGTTCGCCGGCAAAAGACTGCTAAACTCTATGAAATCATTCCCACTAATAAATTTGATAACGATTTATTCACCGACACTGTCGAGCTTGAAGGGACTGAATTTGGCTATTCACAAAACATTAGTGCTCACGTCGCCACCGTCAAGGGACGTGTCACAACCATTATCTTTCCGGTACGCAGTTCGCAGGGCTATTCCGGTGATATCAGTTTATTGGTTGGCATTAATGCCGATACCAGTATCGCCGGGGTCAGGGTAATCACCCATACTGAAACACCGGGATTGGGAGATAAACTGGAGTTGAAAAAATCCCCCTGGCTGCACTCTTTTACCGGCTTAAAGAAAGTAGCTGAGCAACCTTGGGCGGTGAAAAAAGACGGCGGCCAGTTCGATCAGTTTACCGGCGCCACTATCACCCCCAGAGCAGTAGTAAATGCCGTCGGCAAGAGCTTGGATTACTTCCACAAACATCGTCAGCGGCTGCTTGATCCCAGCGTAATCAGCGGTAAAAATAGCAGCGGAGAAACTAATAATGGCAACTAATTATCGCGAGCTGACCATCAATGGACTGTGGAAAAATAATCCTGCGCTGGTGCAACTGTTAGGTCTCTGTCCGCTATTGGCTGTGACAGCATCTGTGGTAAATGCACTGAGCTTAGGCATTGCCAGTATGCTGGTGTTAATAGGTTCCAATTTTGCAGTATCACTGTTTCGAAACTTTATTCCCAGTGCGGTGCGCCTGCCAATCTACGTAATGATCATTGCCGCATTAGTAACGTCTATAGA
>MABF01000120.1 GCA_002163025.1 'Osedax' symbiont bacterium Rs2_46_30_T18 | reverse complement strand
CTGTTGTTGCTAAGATATGATTCTTGAAAATGCGACGCTAATTTTCCAGCACAGTTTGGTTGCCGCATCTTCACTACGCTTGGCATACAGAGCGTGTTGATCTGGTTTAATAGCCACTAGTAAAGTATAGCCTCGAACATTTTAAGTATTAGCAGCCGAATTTTCTTAGCGAGATAGCCTGCGCAAAATTAACATGGAAGGTGGTTTAAATAGCTGTGTCTTGGAATGCTCTGCCGAGCGCAATGCTTTGTGAATTTTACGGCTGTAATCATGATTTCAGATAATTTTGCTGATCACAAGAATCGGATAGTAGTCGCTGTTATTGCGTTTACAATAGAGTTAAACAAGAGGAGGTATATGATGCAAATAACTGCTTCAGCTGAGGAAAAAATTCAACAAGTGGCCAGCTATATTGAGAAAAATGCTCAGCTTAAAGTGTCTCTGGAGCAATTAGCGGAAAAATTTCACATCAGTGCCTTTCATCTACAGCGCACATTTAGCCAGAAATACGGTTTGTCCCCTAAACAGTTGCAAAATTTGTTTCGCATGCACCAGCTCAAAAAATCCCTGAAGCAGGGAGATGACATCAGTGGGGCTATATATCAAGCAGGCTATGGCTCTGTGAGTCGTGTGTACGAGCAGTTAAACAGTAACTTGGGCATGACCCCGGCCCTGTATAAACAAGGGGCACAAGGTTTGCAGATTTCTGTTGCCTTGTGCAGTACTAAATATGGCTATGTTTTAATGGCCGCCACCGACAGAGGCGTCTGTTTTGTGCACATAGGGGCTTGCAGGCTCAGTTTAATCACCGCGCTGCATCAGGAGTTTCCAAATGCTTTATATAGTATCGCCCCAGTTGATGAATCAAGCCAGTTAGGTGATTGGATGGTATTGCTAGAGCGTTATCTGTCTGCTCAAGGTCAGGTGCCAAAACTGCCGCTTGATTTCAATGGCACTGTTTTCCAGATGAAAGTTTGGGCTTTTTTGGCCCAGGTGAAGCAAGGTGACAAAGTCAGTTATGCGCAAGTGGCCAGGGCGATTGGTGAGCCTAAGGCTTATCGGGCAGTTGCTAATGCCTGCGCGGCGAATAAGATTGCCCTGTTAATCCCCTGTCACCGAGTGATTAGAGGAGATGGCAGCAGTGGAGGTTATCGTTGGGGTGAAGACTTAAAGCAGCAGTTGTTACAGCTAGAAGCCTGAATGGTTCTTAGCATCTTGTTGTTTTAAAACACCTAATAAACCTGCCATAGTGGCTTTGTATTGTCAATGCATGCATAAAACAGAACCCGGTGTAGGTTTATCTGCCTATAAATCTTAATTATAAATTAATAGGCTATTCTTATTGGGAGTTAAGTTATAATGCTGTTTTTTTGTCAATAGGATAGCCGATGTACAGTCCAGAGACGTCAGAAATTTGGTCTAAACTGCAGCATTTAGCAAAGCAGGCAAAGTCCGATCTAATTATTGACTATTTTTCCCGCGAACCGGATAGATTTAATAACATGAGCCTGAAAGTTTCAGGTTTATTTCTGGACTACTCAAAAAATAAAATAACTGCCGAAGTACTGGCTGAGCTACAGGCATTAGCAGCCCAGTCTCCGCTCGCCCAAAAGATACAACAAATGTTGGCCGGCGAGCGGATTAATACTTCAGAAGACCGGCCTGTCTTGCATACCGCGCTGCGAAATCGCAGTAATACCCCTGTGCTGGTGGATGGCGTAGATGTAATGCCCGGGATCAATGCGGCATTAAAACACATCCAATCTTTTAGTAATGCTATTCGCAGTGGTAATTGGTTGGGCTATAGTGGTAAGCCAATACGAAATATTATTAATATTGGCATAGGGGGGTCCGATCTTGGACCCAATATGGTTTGCCGCGCGCTGCTGGAGTACCAGCACCCTAAATTAAAATTCTATTTTGTCTCAAACGTTGATAGCTCGCATATACAAAAAACGCTAAAAGATCTTAACCCTGAAGAAACGCTGTTTATAATTTCTAGTAAAACGTTTTCCACCCAGGAGACTCGGCTAAACGCACAGACATCCAAGAAATGGTTTTTAGAGTCTTGCGAGTCAATGGAGCAGGATATAAGTCAGCACTTTGTGGCGGTTTCTACCAATATCGAGGCGGCGATGGATTTCGGCATTGCCCAGGAAAATATCTTCGAATTCTGGGATTGGGTAGGTGGGCGATATTCGCTCTGGTCGAGCATTGGTCTGCCCATTGCTTTAAGCGCTGGTTTTGAGGGTTTTTTAGAGCTATTAGAGGGAGCCCATGAAATCGACCAGCACTTTTCTACCGCTCCTTTTGACGAGAATCTGCCGGTAATATTAGCGCTGGTTGGAATTTGGCATATCAACTTTCAGGGGGCGGATACTCAGGCGGTAATACCTTACGATCAGGCGTTGCATCAGTTGCCGGCATTCTTGCAGCAGTTAGACATGGAGAGTAATGGCAAGTCAGTCGATCTAACTGGGCGCAGTATAGACTACGCCACTGGGCCTATCGTCTGGGGGCAGACCGGATCCAATGGCCAGCATGCCTTTTTTCAATTACTGCATCAAGGGCTCGATTTGTACCTATAGACTTTATCGCTTGTCTGAATAGAGATACACAAACCCCTGAGCATAATGTAGCGCTGTTAACCAATATGTTAGCTCAGGCAGAAGCCTTTATGCTTGGAAGTAATAAAGATGAGCAAAGCTACAGGTATTGCCCGGGGAATAAGCCCAGTAATACATTGCTAATTGATGATCTGACTCCCAAGAATATAGGGGCGTTAATCGCTCTATATGAACATAAAGTCTTTGTTCAAGGGGTCATATGGAATATTAATTCCTTCGATCAATGGGGGGTGCAGTTGGGCAAAAAATTGGCAGTGGAGATGACTCGGACAAAGGAGACAGAGCACGACCCCTCGACGGCGGCATTGTTAAGCATGGTCAGAGCTAAAATCTAAGAACGACATTAATACAGTTATCCACAGTAAAAAAATCCGTCTTCAGTATTATGATTATCAAGGCCTGCAAATGTAAGTTTGCTGGCCTTTTTTATTACCAGATATAAAGTCAGGTAGATAATACATGGCGGATCGGTGATTGTCGGCAGCTATTGTGGAGTCGCAAATAACTTTATAAACGATCGGGATGCAACAAGAAAAGAATGGGTATTTATACTATAGCTAGCTGTGTACAAATACACGAAAATGCGAGTAAGCATT
>MABF01000364.1 GCA_002163025.1 'Osedax' symbiont bacterium Rs2_46_30_T18 | reverse complement strand
ACAATCGCTTCGATGAAGTCGAGTCTCTGCTGCACTTGCCTGTCGCGGATTACGGTGAGACTACAACCCAGTGTCTTGGCGATAGTATGAGCCGTGAAGAGCACGAACAGGCAGTACTAAAAGTTAAGCAGGACATTATCGATGGGCGGATTTTTCAGACTGAGGTCGGCTTTAAAACCCGCTACAAAATAAGCGGAGACTGCACTGCGATATACGCTAAATTGCGTGAGGTAAACCCCTCCCCTTACATGTACTACATGAAGTTTGGCGAGCAGAAAATCATCGGCGCCTCCCCGGAGTTACTGTTTCGCTTAAACGAGGGGGAAATGGAAACTTTCCCACTGGCTGGCACCGCCAAACGCGGCGCAGATAACGCCGAAGACACTAAACTTGCAAGAGCGCTGCTGAACGATCCCAAGGAGATTGCCGAACACAATATGCTAGTCGATCTGCACCGCAACGATATCGGTCGGGTGGCTAAATTTGGCACTGTTACCGTGCGCAATTTGATGTCGATCAAACGCTATTCACACGTGCAGCACATCTCCACCGAAATATTCGGCATTATTGCCGACGGCGAGGACATGTTCTCGGCACTGGCTTCAAACTTCCCGGCCGGCACTCTTTCTGGTGCACCAAAGATGGAGGCGATGAAGATCATCGACGATCTGGAACCTGATGGTCGAGGCCCCTACGGTGGTGCTATTGGCGAGTTCAGTTTCAACGGCGACTGCACTTTTGCCATTCCTATTCGCACAGTGTTTATCAACGGCGAGCAAGGCTATGCACAAACCAGTGGTGGCAATGTCTACGACTCTGTCGCCGCCGATGAGTATCTAGAGATACAACGAAAATTATCCGCTATGCGCAAAGTGTTAGCTTATTTTGAGGAAAGCCAGTGATGCGGGTACTAATAATAGATAACTACGATTCTTTTACCTTCAACTTGTACCAGTACGTTGGCGACATTCTCTCCCGAGAGTTAGCTGATCAGCGCTTTGAGGTTCTCGTCAAGCGCAACGATGCACTCAGTATAGAGGATATCAGGGAGCTGGCCCCGGATCGGATTATCATCTCTCCGGGCCCCGGCACCCCAGAAGACCCGGCCTATTTTGGTATCTGTGCGCAAGTGATCACTGAACTAGGCAAAACCATTCCAACCTTAGGGGTGTGTCTGGGGATGCAGGGCATTGCCCACTGTTTCGGCGCCTCGATCATCCATGCAACTGTGCCTGTGCACGGCAAAGTTTCTCCCGTGGTGCACGATGGCCAGGGGGTTTATCAGAATATGCCGCAGCAATTAGAAATCATGCGCTATCACTCGCTAATGGTTGATGTAAATACCTTGCCCGACTGCCTGCAGATTACCTCTATTGTCGATGACCAATTTGCTCAAGATGCCAACAATTTCGGTCATGCGGCGCAACGTGGCAGTGAAATCATGGGTATTCGCCACAGTGAATATCCAATAGAGGGGATTCAGTACCACCCTGAATCTTTTGCCACTGAGGGCGGAAAACTACTGCTGAAAAACTTCTTGCTTAAATAATACACTTTGCATCAAGCGCAGTAGCACAGGCGATTAACTGTTGTTCACTTTAGTAAACGCCGCTGTCGCTGACAGCGGCGTTTAATTGTGACTTCGTCCAATTGCCATTGGCTCCATTTACCGATACTGTCTTTAATTAACGCCACTAGATTCCGCTTGCGTAGCGATCAAACAGATTGGCATAAATTACTAAGTCTTTCATTGGATGTGCTAACATCCGGCTTCTTTTAAGTACTCATGGTATTTTGTATGGATCAAAACATAAGCTCTAAGCCGAAACGTCTTTCCAGAGAGCGTACCGAGCAGCGTATTCTCACCGCGGCTGAAGACGTTTTTGCTCAATACGGCTTCCATGGTGCCTCCATTAATAGTATCGCCGAGCTAACCGGTCTGACTAAACAAAACTTGCTGTATTACTTTCCCTCAAAAGAAGTGCTGTATCAAAAAGTACTAGAGAACATCTTAAATTTATGGATCGACAAGATGGCCTTGCTGGCGCAGCGCGGCGACGATCCGAAAACGATGATCTCCAGCTATATCAGGGGCAAGATGGAAATATCTAAAACCCACCCCAACGGCTCTAAAGTATTTGCCAACGAAATTATTAACGGCGCTCCACGCTTAAAAGATTACATTGCCTCACACTTACTACCGCAGCTGGAAGCCGATGTGCAGTTAATCC